>CAZCKT010000037.1:0-8291 GCA_964499355.1 uncultured Candidatus Saccharibacteria bacterium
CGACTGGTTGTTGTGTAACGACTGAGTATGGACCTGTTGATCGTGCGTGCATCTTGTCTGCTGCGATGTGCTTCAATCGAATGAAGTATCGCCAACCGACTGCAACTTTGTTTTGCAATGGTTCACCGGTTCGTCCATCGTAAAGTACTTGCTTTTCAAGCTTTTCTGCTCCGACCTTTTCTAATAACTTGTCAATTTGTTCCTGATCTAACTCTTCAAAGTTTGGAACCTCAAGCATTTCGCCTGCTTCCTTTGCCAATGTTGAGTAATACATCTGGTACAAAATACCCATGTTCATACGCTTAACCAAGAGTGGCGTCATAACGACGTCTACTGGTGTACCGTCTGCCAAGTAAGGCATATCTTCTACAGGAAGAATTGCTGATACTGTACCTTTGTCTCCATAGTAACCTGAGAATTTATCTCCATAGTTAACTCGCTTCAACTCTGATACCCATACTTTGACTCGTCGAATAACACCTGCTGGAAGCTTGTAGCCATCTTCTCGGGAAAGAATCTGAGTTTTAACAACAATACCTTCTGAACCGTAAGGCATTCGAAGTGAGTTGTTCTTTACTTCTTTTGCTGATTCTCCGAATACTGCGTGGAGCAATGCTTCTTCTGGTGAAAGTTGTTTCTCTGCTTTCTGAGAAATAATACCTGCCAAAATATCACCACCTCGAACGACACTACCAGTTCTGACGATACCTTCTGCTGTTAAGTTGCGGAGAAGTTTGTAGTTGAGCCCTGGGATATCTGAGGTCAAAATTTCAGGTCCAGTCTTTGTTTCTCGAAGATCTTGCGTGTGCAATTTCAACTGAACGGTGCTGAACATATCATTTTGGATGATTTTCTCTGAGATAACGAAACCGTCATCATAGTTATAACCATCATAAGAGAGAACTGCGACCAAGACGTTTCGTCCTAATGCAAGTTCACCTTGATCCATGCTTGGACCATCGACAAGAAGATCACCTTTCTGTACTTTCTCGCCAGGAGAAACTAATACTTTCTGTGTAATAACCGTATTGTCATTTGTTCGGAAGAAGTTCTGTAATCGATACTCTTTCTTCTCGCCATCTTTGTATTTAACAACGATGTAGTTTGCATCTGCATAATCAACAACACCATCTTGTTCTGCGTAAAGTGCAACTCCACTTTGTCGAGCAATTTCTTTTTCGACACCGGTTGCAACATAGGCGGCCTCTGGGAATACCAGTGGTAACGCCTGTCTCTGCATATTACTACCCATCATTGTACGGTATGAGTTGGTTCTGTCTGCGAATGGAATAAGTGCCAAACCGAGTGAACCGATCTGCCAACCGTGTACATCGACGTATTGAATTTTTTCTGATGATTCCAAATGGTAATCGCCATCATGTCGTGCAGTAATGATTCCTGGAAGATAGTTTCCGAATTCATCATGTGCTGCGCTAAACATTGCAATATACTTACCTTTCTCTTCGTGATAGCTGAAATATTCAACTACATCGGTTAAGAATGGATATACTGCTATAACTTCGTTTGATGCTTTTGCAACTTCTTTTGCAATTTTCTCATCAATAAATGTTCCTTTTGCAATCGTTTTCTTTCCGACTTCGACATCTTCTCGAAGAATTCTGTTTACTAAGAGTTTTTCTTCGTTCTTTACTTCTGTTTGAAGTTTTCGGAATGGTGCTTCAACAAATCCATACTTATTTAATCGAGCATAGACTGAGAAGTGAGTAACCAAACCTGCGTTAATACCTTCTGGTGAAGTAACAGGACAGATTCGTGAATAGTGTGAGAAGTGAACGTCACGAACCGAGAAACCTGCATTCTTCGTTTGCAAACCACCAGGTCCTTTTGCTGTCATTCGTCGGAGTTCTTCGATTTGACCGAAGATGTTCTGCTGTTCCATGAACTTTGATAATTGTGACATGCTGAAGAATGATTCGAGTTGTGCAGAAATTGTCTTGGTGTTCATCAAGCTTGCTGGCATAACACCTTTCTCGTTTCCAAGTCGGCTCATACGATCTTTGACGTTTCTTTCGAATCGTGTCATTGCATCGTTTGCAACTTCGAACAAAATTTCACCAACGGATTTTACACGTCGGTTGGTCAAGCTATCGACGTCATCGGTTACTTCTTTCCCTTCGTTTACTAAGATGAGGTGTCGAAGAATTGCGATTAAGTCCTTAGAATAGATCTTTGGTTTCTTAAATGATGCACCGAGCTTTTGGTTCAATTGATAACGACCAACAGGTCCCAAGAAAAATCGTCGTGAGTCAAAGAAGAAACCTCGTACATATCGATTTGCTCTGTCATAGGTTGCAACTTCGTTTGGTCGGAGTTTTGCATAAATATCCATGACTGCTTCTTCTTTTGAAGTCGTTCGGTCGTGGTCTAAGGTTGCTTTGATATATTTACCTGATGGATCAACTTGCTTGAAAAGTTCTACAATTTGTTGATTTGAATATCCTTTAAGTGCTCGGAGTAATGTTGTAACAAGGATCTTTACTCGTTGTCTGATCAATCGGATAGTAATGACATTCTTTTTGTTAACATCGAAAAGATACCATGCACCACGTGATGGAATTAATCGGGCGACTACTTTGTTAACTTCACCTGCGGATACGAGTAATGGGTTCTTTTCCTCTTGGAAGATAACGCCTTCTGATCGAACTAACTGATGTCTAACGGTTCTGACTACACCATTGATTACAAAGTGACCTTGTTCGGTAAGAACTGGAACATCCATAAAGTACACGTCTTGTGTTTTTACTTCGTTGTCCTTAAGGTTGGTCAATTTTGCCTTGACAAACATTGGTTTGCTGTAGGTAAGGTCATATTCCAATGCTTCGTTTAGTGTGAATTCTGGTTCCTTGAAATAGTAATCAAGAAGTTCCAAGCTCCACATCTTTTCGAGGCTATCCTTGATTGGGTTGACCCCTGCGAGAAGTTGCTTAATACCTTCTTCTAAAAACCAGTTATAGGAGCGGTGATGTGATTCGAAAAAGTCCGGAAATGCGAATTCGAACTTGTTCTTTGCGAGGCTGAGGCGTTGTCTTACTTTTGCCATGACTAATCCTGCGTCAAGTTAATTTGCTTTAGGCGCGTCTGCACCTAAAAATGTATCAATTACCGTCTTCATATCCGCATAAGGCCAAGCACCAACATAGGCCTTCCCAACACAAGTAGTTGGATTATCTGCAGAGATTTTGCACACCGCGAATGCCGGAGTCCCAAAATTTTGTGACCCGAACTTATCACCCCACGGCGTTTTAATTTCTTTTTCAACTTTCTCTTCAATCTTATCGATAGCGACAATATCTCGCTTATCGTAACAAGAAGAAAAATCACTTTCGTTCAATCCTACTTCCTTAGCGATTGCAATGATTGAACCTTTTTCCGCACCTTTATTATCAATTCCTAACCCATTTCCTGATGTTTTTTCGAATACTTTGTCGTGAAATGCGAATCCCTTTGATTTATCTTGCGCTAATGCACAGTAAAATCCTAATGTTTCATTTGTAGAAGCTGGCTTATGTTGTGGAACTGCAATAAATGGAGCAAATCCATACTTCATAATTCCTGAATCAATGTATCTTTTAGTAATTTGTACCAATGAAGATTCTTTTTCACCATCAAACCCGATTGAAAAACCTTTACAGTATGGGCATTCAAAGTCACTTAAGGTAATGAATAAGTACTTTGATTCTTTTGCACTAGGCTTTATAGAGACATATTCTGTAGAAACTGTAACATCAACCATTCCAGCTGCCAACGTCGTTGGAGGCTCTTTGGTTGCATTAGTTCCGTTGTTCTTATTCTTGAAAAGTGAATAGCCACCGTATATCAAAATAGCGATAGATGCGATGATAACAAACAGCATTGGAACACTAATCTCTAACTCAGCAGTATCATTATTCTTTTTTGGAGGAGTCATATCTGAAGGGCGCAGATTACTTTGCTCCCGAAATTTCGAGGTTTCTGGCATTGCGTTTGTGTGAATAGACATGGCTGAGAGGATTATACACGTCGATTATGACAAAGTCAAACACTAAATTGAGGCAAATCCTAAACTAAAAATGCATCCACCTTCCACCTGAAACTTTTGAAGGCGTTGGTGTTACAGTACCTGATGTTGTAGTGATCTTTTCGACAAATGCTGTGTACGGTTTGGTCGCATTTATAGCTGTAAATTTTGATCTAGGGATACTAATTGACTGTGTTGATCCAGTGGCAGTAATCGTTTCACTCAACCTTACCAATGACCCTGTATTATTTACATATACGAATTGAATTACAGAGAGTGTCGTTGGGTTGCCAAAAACACCTGTTATATCAACCCTGTCGCTCTTAAGACTTACTGAGTTTATTTTTGTTGGTACCGCACCATAATAAGCCAAGTAATCCTGTCTAAAAGATATTCTCTTTACTGCATACTCAGGTTTGTAGAAAACTGCGTATATATTCTCTTTTGCTTTATTGTCCGACAAAGGATTTGAAAGCATTGTATGCGTATACATCCACGTGATCATTTTCGTAACATAAGGCTTCGCAGCTTCAACTTGTTTTGTTACTTTACCTGCATTTGATGGACCATAACGTGTTCCAAGAACATAGTTTTTACTGAATGTTTCGATATTAGCCCATACTTCATGCCCAGGGTACTTAACAGAAGCATCTCTCAATGCCTTAAAGTGTTCTGATGATTTTCCGTATGAACGTGTTAACTGCGACCCCATACTGTCCTGAGGTGCGTAAATGTCAATTTTAGTAGTTCGCATCAAATTCGAATACGATTGTAGGTAAGATGAGTATGTGCTTGTCTCGCTCTGAAACGATGATATTATCAACTTCTTATTTGGTTCTTTTTCTTTTACTTTGTTCGTAAGGTTCTGAAAGAATAGTAACGTCGGGGAAGTTGCTGATGCAAATTCACGTACTTCAACTTCTGGGAATAGATAAAAACCAGCGATTGTGGGATCCGTCCATGCGACATTTGTTTTGGTCGTAACCATATTTTTTATTGCGTCAATTGTGCGCGAGGTAAAACCAATCAACCTTCCCATATCTGAATTTTCATTTGAAACAGTTCCATTTCGATAATTAAAACAAGTACTTTGATCACCTTGCTCATTGTATTGAGCAATTGAGAAATAAACTTTTATCTTAAATTCCTTTGCAAGCTTAACTGACAACGGAATGAACTGAGGTGAACCCGCATAAATTCTATAATCAATATCTTCGGTATATTTTTTTGTGGCACAATTCTTACTCAATTGACTCGTTAACATAAGAATAACAGAATCAACTCCTGTGTCAGACAATTCTTTATAAAAGCTCCTATATTCATCTTCTGATTTATAAAAAAGGTCTGGCGTAATAAAAGTACCCGTAATTGGTAGCTTTTCTTTTGCGATTACAGCTTCGGTAGATTTTAAGGTCGGTGTACTTGCTGAAGAACCAAAAAGAAAATCTCGCAAAGGTGTGTACGCGGCAATTGCTGTTAAAATACCTAACCCCATTACCATAGCTAAAACTCCGACTACACCTCTAGAAGTTTTTTTCTGCGTAAAACTCATTTTTTTATTTTTAATATTATTACTCTCAAATTACTATCTCACACCTACACAACAACTTCAATCGTAGGGGCAATTTCAGAAAGTGCAATTTTAAACTCTTCACCCATCGACGGACCACCAACAACAGAACCAAAATGCATCGGAACTACCAATGCTGGGCAAAGTTTTTGCGTTGTCATCAAACCCTCTTCCATCGTCATAACATATACTCCTGAAATCGGAAGCAATAACACTTCAACCATTCCTGCTAAGGCATCCATTTCTGGAATTGGATCTGAATCACCAACAAAGTACACTCCTACTCCTCCAATGTCCAATACAAAACCTACGTATTCACGCTCTTTTGCGTGATAAGGATTTCCTTGAGGTGATTTTTTATCAATATTGTAAGCTGGAACTGCCATAACAGTTAGCTCTGCATTCTTTGTTTTTACTTTGTATTCTTCTAGTGGAACTACCGGGAGTAATCGTTCAGGAGAAACATCCAAAAAAGTTTGCACCTTATCGAGAATTGAGGCAGGAAATACGAAAACAGTGTCTCGATTGGCAATTGATTGTATATCCTTTGGTGAGAAATGGTCGAAATGGTCGTGCGAAATAAAAACGATATCAGCTTTTACCGTTGCTTTAAAAGAACCTTGGGTTTGAAATGGGTCAAAAACAACTGTTACTTGCGGTTCACTTGATGAAATTACAAGCGTATCATGTTCGAATTTTGTAATCTTTAACTGTTTATACTCTGTGCTAATCATTTTTTCTCTCCTCTGCTAATTCTTTTTCACGTTGATCTTGTTCAGAGAATATTGTTGGGTCTATATATTTTCCTTCCAACATTTTATCCATTCCTGACTGCTCGGATGTTAGGAATCTATATTCTAGCTTTTCAGACAATAATATCGCAATTTTCGTCGCTTCCTGAAAACTTTCAATCATAAAGATAAGTCGTGGAGGAAAATTCAATCGAGTATCGATGTATAAAACAATAACACCGTTCTTTTCAGCCATCCAATATCGTTTCATATCTTCCCAAACATAGAGTGCGCCATTCGTTCGAATTCCAACCGACTCAATATTGTGTTTGATTCTCTCTGGTGGAACACTAATCATCGTAAACATGACAAAGAATACAGCAGCTGCGAAGAGCGTTAATAAAGGTTGTCCGACCCACAGAAAATACAACCCTATTAATACGACTAGTCCGGTAAATCCTGATTTTTGTTGACCACTAACTGCATAAATTGGGCGATCGTTCGCTTCCCAGGTAAACCTGACCTTATTAAAATCATATTTAGAGGGGATCTTTGCCTTCTCCTGCTCCAGAACTTCCTGCAATGTATTTTTTGAACCTATTTTTTTCTTTAATTCTGCCATAGACAACTATACTGCAAACTAACGCGTAACTCAACAAAGTTACCCATAATGGAACGAATCTAAAAACATGTAAGAGCAACGAAATGAAAGATAATCCAAAAATGAGGAAAAACCAAGAGAAAATCACAACACCATTCAACTGTACTTCTCGCTTTTTTATCCACGACGAAACACTTACTACCGCGGAGAAAATCAAAGAAAGTATAACCCCAACGAGTAAAGACAAGAGACCAATCACCATCATTATATTCCCTATGTTTGGTGTGCCGGCTTTAACGTACGGAATAAAACTATTAGATTGAAATAACGACCAAAAAACATACAATCCAACGCCACCAATTGTTGAAATAGAAGCTGTCGCCTGTTTCTGACTAACCATGAATACTGTTGTACACTGTTTTTACTTCAGTGAGAATACCCTTTACACCGCCAAACTTTTTAATTTCGATGATTGCCATAATAAACAATGCAATGGTCAAAGCGGTAGAAACCTTACACCATGAACAAATTGCATGAATCTTAACAATTTCTAAGTAGAAGAAATACCCGCTCGCGAAAACACCTGTTAATGATACTGCCCAACTAAACAAACGAACGACTGGTCGATCATCTACTAAACGAAAAAATGTAACAAGAAGAAGTGCGCCATAATATGCCAATCCCCATGCTGCAATAGGAACACCAAAAATTTTTGCATATTTACTGGCAAGAACTACCTCGCATCCACCGGCTAAGCAACCAATTACTCGTGTTGTTAAGTGTGAATACCACAAGAAGATTGATAAAACTGCACCAATAATACCTGCAATAAACACTAGCTGAGGAATTGTTGGTTGTTTGAACTTTATTTTCATAACTACTACTTCTTCAACTGCTCTTCGATTACATTGGTAAATGCTACCGATGGGTATGCACCTTCAATTAATCGACCTGTCAGGACGCCGTCTTTAACAATACCGATAATAAAAGATGGTGTACCAAGTCCTTGTGAAATCCCCTTTGCTACAACGTCTGTTTGGAATGTCGTAAGTTCTTTAATATCACTATCAAGCGCAGATTGTGTTGTTGATGCAGACATACAACTCTTTACCTTCGCAGTATCAATACCATCTTTCGCCATCAAAGCATAAAATTCTTTATCTTTAATGTTGATTACAGGATTATTACTTTTATCATATGCGTTTTGGGTAACACCGTTTACATCTGCGAAGAAATTGTTTTGGAAAGCAAACATTTTTGATTCGTTATACAGCTTGTTAATACAAATAGAAGCTTTTGCTGCGATTGTTGCTGCTGGGTTATGGAATGATAATGGATAGTGCTTGTATACCAATGAGGCTTTCCCCGTAG
>CAZCKT010000038.1:0-8219 GCA_964499355.1 uncultured Candidatus Saccharibacteria bacterium
TACTTAGTACTAAGTGGAGATCCTAGATCTAAAATTTTGTCAGATGAAAATAAACAATATGTACTTTACGGACTTGGTGTCGTTGTCGTTGGTGTAATGATTAGTATTATTATTAAGATTGTTCGGGTAGCAGTTGATAATCAATCAAAGTTACCTAAAGGTGTAGTTATTGAACGTGGTCGTCAATGAAGCAATTTCTTAAACGATTGGTTTTAGTCTTTGGTATTTTATCGGTTATAATTCCGGTTGCAATTGTTAGTCTCTGGTACACTTACTTGAAAGAGCAATCATCATTATCTGGGAATGAAATTTCAGCAAAAATGGGATGTGAACCATTTGGATTTACCTTAAAGCGACAAAGTGAAAAGTTAGTATTTGTCTGGGAAACAAAGGATGCATGTCCGGGATTTTTACTTTTGGGAGAGAGATTTTCAGATTTTAGTAATTTGCCATATAAAGTTCTTTCCGACCAAGGAGAATCACCAACGACAACACATTCTGTAACGGTTTTAAAACAAGATGAAATCAAGTACAAATATGTCATTATTGTTTCAGCAGGGGAGTGGTATGGGATCGGGGGCAATCCGTTTACCTACTAAAGAGTTGCAAGAAGCACTTCAAATCCGAATTGTTCATCTTCAAACTTTCCTGATTTCAATGCGGATTCTAGATTCATAAATCGAGCTAAAACTTTTTCTGCCCGTTCGTAACTAATTCGTTGAGAATCAATTGTTTTCAAAAGAGATCCGACATAGAATGGATGTTTTCCTATTTTCTTTGCAATAGATGCTGCATCCAGTCCCTCTTTTCTTCCTTGCAAAATTATCATGACCAATAACAGCGTCGATTTGCCCATTGACATGATTTCGTATGGAGACATAATTTCGGTTAACGCCGCAAAGTATTCTTTTTGTTTCTTTTTGCTTGTCGAGAATAACTGTCCGAGTAGTTCCCATTGGCTAGCTTTGCCTTCTTGTAATCCCAAAAGCGCTGCAAAAGCTTTATTTGCTTCTTCAGGTGAACTCCCGGATATTGTTTCAATTTGTCTGAGTAATGTCATGCAGCGAAGCGGAGATAGTCGTTCTTTGCCCATAAAATCTTCGATGGTAAGCGGAATATATAAACGTACTGCTTGGTCGCGGTCCAAGTTTATTGAAAGTTTGCGTAGGGAATCGGAAATTGCGGATTTAAGGTATGAGTCACCAATCTTCTCGTCCACCACCCGTATTTCTTTTGGAAGTTTTGGTAATTTACCTTGTGGACTAATTATGAAAATATCATATCCGTAGGACAAAATATTCGGTAACATTGCCTCTGTAATTTCGAGAGAGTGTACAATAAGTGGCGTTGTTTCGGCCAGTAATGATATGGTGTCTAGTTTTTGTAAAAATGCAGCAGCACCTTCTTTGGTAGATGCGTCGATAGATGGAAACGAGCGAATATCAGGTTTCTGCTTAATGATTGCTGACCAATGAAAAAGGTCTGATTCGCGATCGCCAGTTGCGATAATTGTTACCATGAGTTATTTGCCAAGTACAATTACTATCGAAGTCCCCTTAGGTTTTGGAATACCGGTCATCGTTGAATCAACAGAAACATAAGGAAGTTTATTTGCGGTTGCTAGAAATTGTGCTGCTGTTTCTGTGGATTTACCGCCAATGTTGTATACACCAGCTTTTGGAAGACCTTTTGGTGCTCCACCATTTATAAAATCTGCATAGTAATAACGACTTCTCAGTGCAGAATACGCAGAAGTGAATCCATCTTTTCCATTATTGTATACAGTAATATTGCTTTGTAAGGTTACTAGTCCTGGAGCAGCAGCATAATCCTTAGAAAATGCCTTTACTTGTGACCAATTGTTACGACCCGCACTTGGTTCAAGTGTGTACAGATAACCAGCGCCACGCTTAATCAATCGACCATATCCACCTGCTGCTGGATCCATAACCATTGAATATGACGTTGGCTTGCCCTTGTCTTTGAGGATTAATAATCCAGCTTCGACATCTTCTGGAGTTACTTTATTAATATGAATGTTTGCAGCAACTGTTCCCATTATTTCAAAAATCTTTTTCGTATTTTGTAGTGTTTCTGCCTTCATTGCTTTATCGATAACTGCTTGTATTACTTTCTGCTGTCTTCGTGCACGGGCAAAATCTGAAGCTTCAGTTCCAGGATAAGCGTGTCGAATTCGAGCAAATTGAAGTGCACGAGTGCCATTCATATGATCAACACCTTTCTTGAATTTCACAGTCATCCATCCATACGTTTCAGTCGGATAATCACCGGTAAACGTTTGATCAACGATTACATCAACGCCACCTAAAAGATCAATAATGGTGGTAAATCCTTTAAGGTCGACCATAACGTGATACTGAATTTTTTGTCCAGAAATGTTTTCGATTAGTTGTCGAAGATATTCCATTCCAGCGCCTGATTTTCTCATTTCCCCGTATGCATAGGTTGCATTAATCTTTCCAAAACTTGGGGTGTTTGGATAATTAACATTAAGATCACGAGGGTAGGACATCATAGCTATCTCGTTAGTTTTTGGATTGTATGATGCAAGAATGATCGTGTCTGTATTCATTAGTTTGCTTCCTTTAGCGCGTGTATCAACACCAACAATAAGAATATTGGTCATACCTGAACTATCTTTTCGTAATGTTGGTTCTCGTTTAAGTGTATCGAATGCCGAAGAACTACCATTTACGGTAAAGTTTGCAGCTTTAAAAAATGGCTGTAATACTGAAGCGGAAAGTGTTATCGCATAAGGTACTGCAACTGCAAGTAGGGCAATAGGCAACAATACGGCAACTGATTTTAATAGAAAGCCAAGAAATGAGAACTTC
Source organism: uncultured Candidatus Saccharibacteria bacterium (assembly GCA_964499355.1). Taxonomy (GTDB): domain Bacteria; phylum Patescibacteriota; class Dojkabacteria. The sequence continues at coordinate 2,856 of CAZCKT010000038.1, forward strand.
TTCTTTCCAGTTATTGGAGCTCTAAAATGAGTAACTTCTGATTTATCTGCAGGTTCTAAGTGCGATGGATCAATTTTCTTTTGTTTATGGAACGATAACTTCATAAGTGCATTCTCGCACACTTACTAGCGCAAATACAAGCTGATGTTTTGCTGGTGTTCTGCTAGTGTTTTACCATATCGAACCACACCGTCAGTGCCATGTAGATAGTACCAATAGGGGCTACTTTTTGGTGCAAGAACAGCTTTTATATTCTCTATTCCTGGATTACAAATTGGTGTTGGAGGAAGTCCAATTCTTTTGTATGTATTGTAGAGAGAATTATTCTCTTTATCTGCTTGATAAATTGGTGCTTTCCAATCTTTCTTTTCATATAAAAATGTTGCATCTACCTGAAGCAACCAATTATTCTCCATTCGTTTCATGAGAATTCCAGCAATGGTTTGTTTTTCTTCAAAAGATTTACCAGCCTCTTTTTCAAGTATAGAAGCGAGTACTACCACTTGATATGGCGTTAATTTCGTCGATGAATCGAGCGTAGTTTCACTAACTTTTCGAGCGAAAGTTTTAGTCAGTAATTCAATAACGTCTCTTGCCGATGAGTTCTTTGCGATTTCGTAGGTATCAGGGAAGAGAAATCCTTCAATACTTGTTTTACCTTTCGTATAAGAAAAGGTATCCAGAAAAGTTTTGTCAGTTGTTAATGTGAGAAATTCAGATTTTGAAAATGTCTTTATACTGTTTTCATCTCCCATTGCTGCATCAATCTTATTTGCAATTTCATCCATGCGTAAACCTTCTTGTAAGGTGACTCTAAAGGTTGGAATTCTCGAGCTTTGTAGCAATGGAACGAGTTGTTCTAACGAAACTGGTTGTTGGATTTCATAATACCCAGCTTGTAGTTTATTACCTGCATCTATTTTCCGAACGTAGCACAAAAAGTCAGTTGCACGGCTTATGATTCCTTTGTCTTGTAATTGCTTTCCTATTTGTAAAGGTTCCAACCCAGCTGAAATAGTTACAGGAACAATTTCTTTCCCTGACGAAATTTGCGTAATTACTTTCGGATCCCAATAGCAACGATAGAGCGCAAGTTTTTCTGATACGGTCTTATTCGTAAGGAGAAAATAACCTCCAACTGCGAGTAGGATTACAAATGTCGTTAGTATAGCGAGGAAAGGTGATTTCTTTTTTGGTGTTTCTTTTACCATTCTACCCGAGTAAAAAGCCATTTTTTGTTTACTGAACTTAATTGTTTTGTGTACCAATCCATTGCTGGAGTATAGCAATGGCGCTGTAGGAATCAAGGTTTTTCTGTTGTTTATGTGTTGTTAAATCCTTTTTAATACCAAGGGACGTATTATCTTCATTCACAAATTCAATTGTAACTTCGAACTTTTCAGAAAGTAATGTTGCAAACCGAGTCACTTTTTTAGCTGTATTCTCATAAGAGGGCATACCCATAATAACTTGTTTTATGCGGTAATCTGCGATGATCTTTTCTAGTGAATTCCACAAAAAGTCATCATTTTTCACAAGGGGAAGTGGGCTACAAACCTCTGAGGTCGTTTCTAATATAGCGACTCCTAATTTTTTTGTACCAAAATCAATGCCGAGAATATACATATGAGTATGTTATACCAATTCTCCTTTTACGCGAATGATTCCATTACCAATTTTTTCTTGATGCGTTATTTTGAATGTACCAGTTATCTCACTTGTATTTTTAACGTGAGGTCCGTTACATAACTCTTGAGAAAATGGATGCTCTTCGGAACCGATTGTGTAGACTTTAACGATATCAGCATATTTTGAACCAAATGCAGCAAAAGGTACTAGTTTTAACGCAGCGTCCTTATCCATTTCTACATAAGAAACTGGAAGACCTTCCTTAATCTTTTCGTTGATTAGATTTTCTGTTGCAGTCACTTGTTCTGGTGTTAGCTTCTCTGGATTTGGGAAGTCAAAACGAAGTCGCTCTGGGGTGATATTGCTTCCTTTTTGGTAGATATGAGTCCCAACTAATTGCCGTAGTGCAGCAAGAAGTAAGTGGTTAGTTGTGTGATAATGAGTTGATTTCTCAGAAGTATCAGCCAAACCACCTTTAAACAATCCTTTTGTCGCCGTTCGCGATTTTTCTTGATGTTCAGCATTTTTCTTTTTGTGGTTTTCCCAGAAAGAATCTATGTCAACTGAAACTCCAAGTACACCAAGTTCTTCAATAAACATTTCGGGAGGGAACCCATAAGATTCGTATAAGGAGAATGATTCTCCTTCTTCATTAGTGAATTTTTTATCTTTAAACAAGTCTGCAATTTTCGCAACCTGAGCAAGACCACCTTTTAAGGTATTTCTGAATTTTGTTTCTTCTTGTTCCAAAACAGAAAGAATATGTTCTTTGTTTTCGAGTAACTGAGGATAAATAACACCAAATTGATTAATTGCAACTGCACCTATTTCACGCATAAATGGTTTTTCAATTCCCATAATCTTTGCGTGTCGAATTGTTCGTCGAATCAACCTTCGCAAAACGTATTCTTTTTCTGTTTTTCCTGGCTCAACACCGTCCATGATTATCCAAGTAGCTGACTTTACATGGTCAATAATGACTCGCTCAGACTTGAGGTTATGGTTCGTCGCTATTGCTTTTGCAGCTTCACCAATAGGTTTGTAAATATCTGTTTCGTGATAGCTACCGACTTCTTGTAAGAGAATAACGATTCGATCTAAACCACCACCGAAGTCAACATTTCGTTTCGCGAGTGGCGTGTAAGAACCATCTTTGTTAAGGAATTCCATGAAAACATTATTGCCAATTTCGATGTATTTGCCACAATCACAGTTGACGTTGCAATCATCGCCACATGATTCCTTTCCTGTATCAAAGAAAATTTCTGAAGTAGTTCCGCAAGGTCCGCCACCTGCTAGTCCCCACCAGTTTTTCTTTTTACCAAATAATTGGATTCGTTCACCTTTACCTGTTTTCGCATCAATTCCATATTTTTTAAAAATGCTCGTGAGTATATCAATTGATGTCGTATCGAGTGGTGCATCGTTGTCACCTTCGAAAACTGTTCCGTAGATTTTCTCGATTGGAATTTCAAGTTTTTCAATGAAAAATTCATAGGTTTGTTCAAGAGCGTCCTTTTTGAAGTAGTCTCCAAGTGACCAGTTACCAATCATTTCGAATGCAGTACAGTGTGAAATGTCTCCAACTTCTTCTAAGTCTTCAGTTCTAACACATCGTTGGACGTTTACTAATCGTGTGCCAAGAGGATGAGTTTCGCCTAAAAGGAAAGGAACAAGTGGAAACATACCTGAGTTTACAAACAACAGGGTAGGGTCATTTTCAGGAACAAGAGATGCATTAGGAACTTCTTTGTGTCCCTTAGATTTCATAAAGTCGAGGTAAGCATTACGCACCTCTGCATATGTCATGTATTTCATTGGTAATTATATCACTTACAACTTTGGAATGGATGGGGACTCTGGTGGAAGTGTAGGTACCGTCTGAGGTTTTTGCTCTTGTCCAGGTTGAGTGGCTGGCTTTGTTTCTGGGGGCTTACCGATTTGAGGTTCTACTTTTTGCGTTTGAGCAGGCACAATCGGTGGTTTATTGATTGGCATCTGTGGCAATTTTGGCAGCATTGGAGGCTGTTGTTTTTGTGGCATTGGCGTAAATGTTGGTTTTGATTGCACAGGCGTTGGTTGTTCAGTTTTTTTCTCAACAACAGGAACCGGTGATTGATTAATAAGTTGCTTGGCAGGCATAACAATTTCAGGTTTTGATTGTACTGGTTGAGTAGGTGCTGGTGCAGGTTTTTCTTCAATTTTTTTAGTTTCTTCAGTCGCTTGTTTTGGAATTGAAGTAGCATCGTAATTAACAAATGATGCCATCGCTTGTTCCTTCGAAACGGTAGGAATGTCTGATGGAATTGGTTTTGTAACTTGCGATTCTACAGGTTTCTGTACAAGCGGCTCTGCTGGTTTTGCAACAATGACTGGAACATACGGCGTATGTGAATTTTGACCGATAGGTGCTAGTACTGGATTATTGCTTGCAAAAGAATTTGTTTGTGACTTAAGTGTTGGAGCACCAGGAGGAACAATAGGAGTTACCGGTTTACGGACAGTGGTTAGATCATCTTTTTCAGAATTTCTAAAGGCAAAGTACATAATCAACGGTAAGAGGACAGCAATAATTAACGCAATCATTACAATAATGAAGAATACGTAATATTTCTTATCGAAACTAATTCCAAATAAATTGAATGAATTCGAATTAGCACTGGTATCTTCAACTATATTAAAAGAAATAGTTGCCTCTTTATGCTTTTGCTTATTATCTGTAGCAGATACAACTAAAGTATGGACTGCTGGTTCGAGTAGTGTACTTGGTTTGTAGCTGGCAGTAATTGCTTTCCCTTTCTCCGCTGAAAGAGTAAATTTATCAATTATATTTACTCCATCAAGTTCCACTGAAAATGAATCTTTGTTAAATTCGGCGCCATTTGAAGCAACAAAGGAAATTACAACTTGGAAATCTTGAGGTTTAATATCTTCTTGGTTCTTTGGTGAAGTAACTTGGAGGGAAACTTCATTGACATCAGGTGTTGGTTCTTCTGTTGGCTTTGGTGTCGCTGTGACTGTTGGCGTTGTCGAACCTGTGCTAGTCGGCGTGGCGGTAGGTTTTGGTGTCGCTGTCGGCTTAGGAGTTGGAGTTGGCTTCGGTTTCGGTGGCAAGATTCTAACCATTGCTGTATATCCTGCACCAACGGCTGGTGGGCTAAATCCATCTGTTGCCGTAACTCTAAAGTAATAATCACCTGGAGCAAGTGACGATGTATTTATAATTATTCCGCGAGTTTTGTAAGAAACATTATTGTTATAAGTAGTCCAAGAATTTGATCCAAGATTTTTTGAATATGCAATTCCAAACGAGACAACTTGATGTCTGTCGGTTACATCCCACTTGAGAAGAAAACCGCTACCTTGGTAACGAGTCGTTGATTTTAAAGGCTCAATTATGGTAACTCGTGGTACATCATTATCTGGATAATCAACATTAATAACCCATGTTCTTGTTATGTAATGACCATACCCATCGTTTACCGATACTGAAAATAGATTGCTTCCTGCATATTTTGCAGTAGGGGTTCCCGTAAATTGAATAACGTAAGGTGTGCTTGCTGTATTTGAGGAAGCTGTAACTGCAACTGACGCCCATGCTGGTTTAGCAACAATCGTGTGTTGTAACGGATCTCCATTTTCATCTGTAACTTTTAAACTAAATGAATAAGGAGTGCCGTAAACAAATGATACTGATGGCGAAGAACCACCATTTCCTGCAGCTGCCATTGGATC
>CAZCKT010000039.1:0-8043 GCA_964499355.1 uncultured Candidatus Saccharibacteria bacterium
AAATTCGTCTTTCAAATGGTGCACGTGTCATTGCGTATATCCCAGGTGAAGGACATAACTTGCAAGAACACTCAGTAGTTATGATCCGTGGTGGACGACGACCGGACTTACCAGGTGTTAAGTACACGATTGTTCGAGGTACTTTTGATACTCAGGGAGTTAAGGACCGAAAGCAAGCACGATCACTCTATGGTAAAAAATCAGACAGAGCAGAATCTTAGTTTAGTATTGAGAATATGAGAGGAAAAAAACTATCACTCGCAAAAAAAGTCCAACCAGATCCACGATACGGCTCTGCGACGATTACCAAGTTCATTAACTACATGATGCTTGATGGTCAAAAGGCGACCGCAACAAAGATTGTTTATGAAGCATTGGAAGATGCAGCAAAGGCACTCAAAGTTGAAGTTAAGGACGTTATTGATCAAGTAATTGCTAATGTAATGCCAAAACTCGAAGTACGAGCACGAAGAATCGGTGGTGCAAACTATCAGGTTCCAGTTCCAGTACCAGAACATCGAGGTATTGCACTTGCATTAAAGTGGATTGCAGGCGTTGTTCGAGAAAAACAAGGCAAACCAATTCACAAATTCTTAGCAGAAGAGTTAATTGCAGGGTATAAGAATGAAGGTGCAGCAGTTAAGAAGCGTGAAATGATCGAAAAGATGGCAGAAGCTAATAAAGCATTCGCACAATTTAAGTGGTAAAACGAGAAGATTATGATTGAACTTAAAGCACAAACAAGAACAATTGTCGGTAAAAGTAACCGAGGATTGTTAGCAAAAGAAATTGCACCAGGAAGCATTAGCCGAAGTGGTGCAGCAACCGTATTGGTTCAGACTGATCAAACTTCGTTGATTCCATTAACACGTGCAGCAGGATCAGAAGTTGTCAAATTGATCGTTGATGAAAAGGACACATACACAACCGTTGTTTCTGAATTGTATGTAAATCCACTCAACAACAAAGTAGAAGCGTTTTCTTTGACAGAATTGACTCCAAAAAGCCATGTTACAGTTCGAGTTCCAATCGTTACCGAAGGTGTTTCTCCAGCAGTGAAGAACAACTTAGGTGTTTTGATTATGAACTTGCCAGAACTTCGAATCACCGCAAACAGCGAGAACATTACCGACAAGATTGTGATTGATATCTCAAAATTGTCAGATGTAGGTTCCCGTGTTTTAGTTTCAGACTTACCAGGTATTGAGAAAATCAAACTTGCAAGCGAGAAAGACCGAACATTGACCGTTGTAACCGTCAGACCATTGCAGAAAGTTGAGACTTTTGTTAAGACAGAAGCCACAGCAACAGCAGAAGGCGACGCAGCAGCAGCGACACCAGAAGCGAAATAATCACTTCGATTGCACAACCTTTTCAATAGGCTATAATCATTTATGGCTAGTTTTGATAAAGAGATTTTGTGTATCAAAAAGGATATTTTTTTCGCTGAAGATCAATGGACTGGGTTTCGAACGGAGAAGCTTGATGAAAGCTACAATCTTTTGTTAGAAAAATCAGAATTCAGGCTTCGTGCAGACTTAGAAAACGATCCAACCTATTTGCAGATAATTCCACAAGTGTTACTCCGATACGGTAATAAGTTTTATTTGCACAGGCAAGTAAATCGTAACGAAAAGCGATTAAATTCGTTGTGTCCGTTGCCACTTGGCGGTCATGTTTCTGAGTTTGAACTAGATAAAAGTTCTTCTGAAGATAGTATCCAGCAAGCGTTGTATCGTGAACTTTCTGAAGAAGTAACCACAGATTTTGAAGTTACAAATAAAATCTTTTTAGGATTGGTATATCTTGACGATAATGATGTAAATCGTGTCCATATTGGCGTCGTTTATATTTTCGATGTAAGTAATGACAGCGCGAAAGTTAAAGAAGAGGGATTAGAGACCGTCGGTTGGGTTGATGTGCAATATTTGTATGATCATAAAGAAGAGTTGACCTATTGGTCTAGGTTGATGGTGGAGTATCTGTAAACTTAATTGAGCGAAATATTTATGACTGAAAGCAAATCATACGAAACACAAGGAATTCACTTTACCACTGATAGTAATACTGTGATTGAGGTACATACTCCTGGCGATGTAGGTAAATCAGATACTTTGGTCGCTTATGCAGCGAAAAAAAGAATTGGGCGAATGGATGTTGATGAACCTGTAATAGTAGGTTTCGTAATTGAAGAACAAAAAGCGATATTGTTAGCATTTGGGGGGAATTGTCGAGCAGATGGTCATTATGAGATAAAAATTGTTGCAGATGATGGTGATGGAAATTCAACGACTGTCAATAATAGGTTTGATGCAATTACGAAAGCTCATGAGGGGTGCACACTATCATTGCATATTGTCTCAAATAAAAGCCATATAGATAGGAACTTAGGTCAAATTAGTATGACACCAATGGTTGGGAAATTTGCTTTCGTGTTACCTAATGATGAACAAAAATCTTTCCTTCTTACTTCTCGTGTAGCAACTGCTGCACTTGTAGATCCTCAGGGGCGACTTGAAGAGCTTTGGATGCCGGTACCCAAATAGCACCTTCTAGCGGAACATAATACGATACGATATAATTACGTCATTCGGGCCTGTAGCTCAGTTTGGTAGAGCACTTCATTCGCATTGAAGGGGTCAGGGGTTCGACTCCCCTCAGGTCCATTCTGTATTTCCCCACATTCCCTGAACGTTACAATGTGGTCAGCTCCAAATTTGCAATAAATCTCCGGAATTCAAGTGTTATAATGAGTCATGATTTACTTAATAGCTGGTATATCAGGTTCTGGAAAGTCAACCATTGGGAAAGCATTTGCAAAGCAATTCAGGAAATCTTTTTATATTGAAGTCGATTCTTTAAGAAATTACGTTGTTTCCGGTTATTCGTCACCGCAGGAGTGGAATGAAGAGACAACGAAACAAGTAGAATTAGCGACAGTCAATGCAATATCACTTGCGCTAAATGCTGATAAATATGGATTTGAAGTCGTTATTGATGATGCAGTATTCAAAGAGCAAGAAAAACTTTATCTGAGTAATTTGCCAAACGCATTGAAGTTTTGGGTTTGTCCGGACCTTAGCACAATATTAAAGCGTAATTCAGAAAGGCAAAAGAATATTCCTGAAAAATTAGTTCAGGCGTTATATTCACATTTAGATTATCGTAAAACCAGTAAAGATTGGATTCAGTTGGATACAACTGAACTATCAATTAGCGAGTCGGTACAAAGGATTCTAGACTTAAGTGGGAATACTTAACGAGTTAACCGCCAAAATCCCCTTAGGTCCACCAATTTTTACTTCATGCTATATTTACTCATGTGCGGAAGAATTGTTTACGATATCAATGAAGATATTATCAAGTTGTTGATGTCAAAATTAGAGATCGAGAACATCGACCAGCTGAGCTTACAGGCAACCTACAATGCCCCGCCAGGATCGTTTTTGCCAATAATTTATGAAGATACATTGGTTATTAAGGCCGATGTCGTCGAGTGGGGATTGGTACCGACGTGGGATAAAGAGCGCAAAACAAAATTTGCAAATGCACGTGTCGAAACAATTACAACAAAGAATTCATTCAAAGCAGCATTCAAAGAAAAAAGATGTATAGTCCCAATATCGGGTTACTACGAGTGGAAACTGGAAAATGGTATAAAACAGCCTTATTATGTTCATTCGAAATCAAGTAAAGTGCTTACTTTGGCTGGGGTATACGATAATAACTCGTTTACTATCATTACCACGGAAGCCTTTGGATTTATGAAGGATTTACATCCGAGAATGCCATTAACGATCGACATTGCATACTGGGAAGAATGGCTAGAAAACAAACCACTTAGCGACGAAATGATGCAGAAAATTCTCAAGAAAGCCAACGACAATGTAACCGATTTTGAGTTTCATCGTGTTGATAGGATGGTGAACAACGTAACAAATAATAGGAAAGAATTAATTAAACAAATTTGAATTGGGATCGGAATTGTGAGTTGTTCTTTAAATTTCTGTTATAATCCTTTATGAAAACAATTGATTATTCAAAGGCACTTTCCTGGTTTATTAAAGACAAGAAGTTCTGGCCAACGGTCTTAACTATGTCGTTGTATTCATTGTCTTGTGTCCTTATTATTCCATTATTCTATGTTATTCCGGTGACGACTGGTTACTCGATAGCATTAGCGAAAAAAATTCAGAATGATGAATATGAATTACCTGAATTCCCAGGTGATTATTGGAAAGATGGGGTAGTATTTGCATTGTTAATGGTCGCACTCTCAACAGCTTTTGGTATCCTTGTTTCAATTTTTGCTTTTGGAGGAGTTATTTTCTCATCAATTTTAAAGGATTCTTCAGAATCACTAGCAGCTTTGTCGAGTTTAGGGACTCAAGGAATTGGTTTCTTATTGCAAATGTTGTCTTCAATTATTGCACCTTTAGTTACTTTCGCGTTTTATGCAATTTATGCGAAGACCGGATCGATCAACAGTTTGTTTGATATTAATAACTACAAGAAAATTTGGGCACAGAACAAATGGGGATTTGTTGTTGCATCGTTGATTTATATGGTTGCAGCATCAGCATTAGCGACAGTCGGTTTTATGGCATGTTGTATTGGTATCCTACCTGCTACCGCAATCTCTAGCATTATGATGGCAAGTATCATCGGTCAGCTATCTGTTGAAGGTCTTAAATAGTAAGAATACCCCAAAAATGGTATAATTCGGTGTTTGTTTTAGTATAAACGCTAATTATGATTGCCGATATAGCACCAGTGAGGACAGCCCTCCCACCAATTGATAAAAATAATTCTTGTCCTGCCGATTATGTCCATGTTGAGAATCCGTTTCGTATGGCATCTCAATTTGATTTGAACCGATGTGAACAAATTGCCCAAAATATAGCAGTTAATAATCCCAATTCTCATGTTTATAATCTTGGTGATTTGTCGACTTTACGTGAAGATCTTGTAAATGTTTGCCCAGAATTATCTCCAGAAACTGTTTGCACAGTCATGTTGAGCGATACGGTGAATTTCAACGGAACACTCAAAATTAAAGGACTTCCACCAGGATTCGTGTTTGATTTCGATCAAATGGCACAAGAAATGGTAAATCAAAACAGGTTAACGTACACAGAAACTCAAATTCATGATCTCGCTTTGCAATTAAGTCTGTCTTCAGGTGGTACTCGATTATTAGTGGCCCGAATTAACCAAGAAGGTCACTATACATCCGGAAAAGGTGAAGATGCTGAATTAACACTTCCCATTGTGAACGGTAATGTCGTTCTCAATAATCCTTACGATATTGGTGGACAACTTGGAATTAATGTTTATTTACTTGAAGAAGTTCTCAATGGTAGTAGGCAACTTGAATCACCAGAAGAATACAACAAATACCTTGCACAAGTAGAAGCAGCGCAACAGCGTGCTGAGATTTGGAATATCGCAAGATGGCCTGTCGGAGTATTAGCATTAGCGCTTGTGTATATGGTTGGAGTTAAAATCACTACGAAACAACAAGAATCTAAAGCTGCGCATAGTCATGAAAAGAGAGTAACAGGTTTTGTACCAGGCTCTGTTGGTGATCAAATTGTTAAAGAAGTTCTAGAACAACTTGGTGGATTTACCTATGTCAATCCGTACTGGGTAAAACAAAAGCTTAAAGAAGTTGAAATTCAAGAGTGGCAACGCGGAATGCAAGTTCGAGTAATAGCAGGGCAAATAATTACTGAGCACCACCTTGTTAAGAATAAGCCACGAAAATAATTAGCTTTCTTCAATTCTTTTTGCAACTTCTGACCAGTTTACCAAGTCCCACCATTTATCGACATAAGTTCCTCGATCATTTTTGTAATCTAGATAGTAGGCATGTTCCCAAACATCTAAGGCGAGAACTGGTGTATATCCAGGTAAGTGATTCAAATTGTGCTTTTCAATAGTCATGATAAGCAATTCTTTTTCGGGAGTAGCGTACATAACTGCCCAACCTGATCCTTCAACTGTTTTTGCAGTCGCTGTAAATTGCTTCTGAAACCCTTCAAAAGTTCCAAACGATTTGGTTATTGCATCTTCGAGTGACTGAATAACGGTATAAGTAATACCTGCAGGTTGCATTATTTTCCAGAATAGTTCGTGTAATAAATGTCCAGAAACGTGAAATGAAAGATCACGTTCTACTGATTTGACATCAAGGTCAGGTAATTCGCCAGCTCGGTATTTTTCGAGTTTTTCAAGAGCTGCATTTGCACCAGTAACGTATGCTGCATGATGTTTGTCGTGGTGTAACTCCATTATCTCTTTCGAAATAACTGGTGCTAATGCGTCATATGCATAGGGAAGTGGTGAAAGTGTATATCTCATGATTCAATTAATAAAAATTAGTTTTTCGGTCTCCATGCTTTCAACGAATTCAAAAACGTTGTTCGCTGATTGCCGGTTGTAATGTATGTTAAGAGGTCGCCGTCAAAGATTGTCGTCGTGATCCCTGTACCAAGGTATTTCCCCTTGTACATGTAATGAGTCAGAATAAGTCCTTGTCTTGTACCTAACTGCTCAGTTTGGTCAAAATAGAGGTTACCAAGACCATAAAAGATATTCTTGTTCTTATAGACTTCGTAAGTTTGTGGTTGATGTGCTTGTGTCCCGATTACAATGTCTGCTCCAGCGTCCACTGCTTGTCTGAAATCCTTCTTTTGATTTGGAGAACCAATTGGGCCGTAACACTGCTGAACAGTTGAGCCATCATCGGTATAACTCCAGCATTCCTGATATTGGAAATCGACGATAACGACATCTGCGCCATTCTTCCTTGCTGTGGCAACATCGGTTGTAATTTTAGATGCAGACCACGAGTTTGCACCGGCACGAGTTTTTGATGCGATTGCACCAGTTCCAAGGATAGTGTCGTAAAAATTATACCCAAGAAAAGCGATCTTTGTTCCTTTGACGTCTTTATACAGAATTTTTGCTGCATCGGTTGCATCAAGGCCACCACCAAAATAGTCCCATCCTAGCGCTTTATACGTTTTTATCGATGAAGTGTTATACACGCTACCTTTATCGTTATTGTGATTTCCTGTTAATTCAACGATATCAACGCCACTCTTTTTTAATGCTTCAATATGCGAAGAAACCATACAGAAAGACACACCACCCGCTGGTGCACAACCAGGAACCATGGATATTTCGTTGGAAACGTGGGTTAAGTCTGCTTTTGCTAAGAAACTCCCAATTTTACGTGATGCGTATGCTGGATCGTTTGCTGCATTTGATTTAATACCTAAGCTTCGGGTAATTGCAGTTACACCAGTCATTCGAAGTGAAAGAATCGAATCTTTTGAAAATGATTCTGGGAATGATGCATCAGCTCTTGTTTCGACAATATGTTTACCTGCTTCTGAATTTCCTGAAATAGTTAGGTAGTAAGGAATCCCACCTTCAGGGGCATTTTCAAAGAAAAACTTGCCATCAAGTGTTAAGAGCTTGTATTGTCCGTTAAGTTGGTAAAAATCGGTGAAACCGATAGATTTTTCTTGCGTCTTCAATGACGTTGGTAAATCAGAAACTTCCTTGATACTGACTGATTTTCCAGCGAATTTGTTAATCACTTGAGAGTAGAGTGGTTTCATTCCGGTAGGAACAAAAACTTCATCTTGTTGGATGTTTCCTTTGCTCACTGTGTCTCGAATCCAGTACAAATGTCCAACTGGCACTATAAATAAGTTTGAGATTACAGTATCAGAATCTTTCTTATCTGCTGAATATCCAAGTGTTACATCGGCATTCTCGGTAACAAATTCAAATCGTTTCGTCCCTTGGAACTCAATTGATTGAAGCTTTGTTTTCAATTCGTTACGAGTTGCTTCTGGTAATTCACTACCAATCGCAATCTTGATTGTTTTATAAGTAACTACAGGAACTTGAGCCTCTGGGTTTCGAAGATAATCAATTGACCAACGAACGACAGGGAAGTTAATCAAATATAGCACTAACACTTCAATAAGAAGTACAAGAATTGTCGTTAAAAATACGCGCGTTGGA
>CAZCKT010000040.1:0-7952 GCA_964499355.1 uncultured Candidatus Saccharibacteria bacterium
TTCAGGAAAGCGGTCCAGCTCATGAACGTATCTACGTTGCAGCAGTGCAACTAGGTGATAAGCAGCTTTCGGACGGTAGTGGCTCCTCTAAACAAAAAGCAGAGGAAGCAGCAGCCGAGAAAGCACTTGGGCTACTAGATAAGTTAACAGAAGATTCGCATGCTCAAGGTTAGACTAGCTCGAACCGGAAAAAGAGGGCAGCCGATGTACCGCATCGTCGTAATGGAGGCTCGAACATCTCGACAAGGAAGTGTCGTTGATACGCTCGGGTGGTACAACCCAGGTTTGAAGGAAAAAAACCTCTCATTCGATATGTCGAAGTACGAAGAATGGGTAAAGAAAGGTGCACAAGCATCAGACTCCGTTCTTAGATTGATCCTCTCCAAGGAAGAGAAAGAAAAGCGATGGCCATCAATCGCCAAAAAGGAAACTCCAGTAAAGGAGTAGTTGGTATATAATGTTCAGATAAGTTAATTACTACTAACAATGAAAGACTTAGTAACATACATTGTTAAAGCAATTGTAGAAAAACCAGAAGAAGTAAGTATCGAAGAATCAGTACTTGCAGACGGTAAGATCATTTTAACCATTCATACTGCACCAACCGATGTTGGGTTAGTAATTGGTAAAATGGGTAAAACTATTAACGCAATCCGATCTTTGGTAAAAATTAAAGCTATCAAAGAAGGTAAATTCGTTGATGTTAAAGTTCCATCAGACCGTGATAACGGTAATGGCGGAATGGGCTCAAACTCAACACCAGTCGCAACGGCAACTCCAACCGACAATTCAGTCGTTGAAGAAACCTCAACAGCAGTCACGGGTGAGTTCGACGTGCCAAACTTCTAAGAGAAGTAGGGTGGCACACACCCTGCATTCGTAGCTCAACGGATAGAGCATCAGTTTGCGGAACTGAGGGTTGCAGGTTCGATTCCTGCCGAGTGCATATTCATTCGTTGATTCCAAGAATCAACGAATGAATATGTACAGGGTGAAAGTGAATTCCAATACATAAAGAAAATATACAAAGAATTGGAAGTTCGATTGTGTAGCAATACAAGTTCCATTAAGACTTATAATGAATACGTGTATTCCTGCCGAGTTATAAACCCATTTCGTTTAATGGTTCTATTATAAGATTTTCTTAGACTCAAACTGACACTTTGACTGTACTAATCGCTGCCTCTTTCTGCTTAAGCTGCTCCACAAATTTCTGTAGTGTAATATATAATTTAGAGGTCGGATTACTAAAGACAACACTGGTCTCACCGGACTCGAGTATACTCCCATTCCACAGCCATGCGACATGATCTGAATGAAGTAGTGAAACAACATGAGAACAGAATACAATAAAGTTTACTCCCAAGCTCGCCGATACCTGTTTTATATGCTTCATAATTAATACCTCATCAGAAGAAGGCATTTTAAACTGAGGTAAGAAAACAACAATAAGTTTTTTCTGTTGATAAAGTGCACGCGCAATCAAATATTGGACTGAAAGCATTGGGGCAAGTACAGGTTTTCCATTCACAAGTTTCGGTCTAGTTGCCCAGAATTCATCAGTTATCTGCTCTTTAGTCATACCCAATATTTCAAGATACTGCATAAAGATTGATTCTTGGAAATCATAAATACCATCTATGTCAGCTTGATCCTTCAATGAAAGGAAAGACAATAATTTTGATTTAGAAATAAAACTAATATTTTTGTTTACCCAACTCTGAGAAATTTCATCCGGGGTTACACCACTCAATGTAATATCTCCCGCAAGTGGTTTCTGCCTGGCAGACAAAATAAGTTCAAGCAAAGCTGGTTCATGTGTTTTAGGGGTTAATAACGCATTAACTCCTGAACCGGAATTCCATGTTAGTTTGTTAAATCCAAATCGCCCTTCCGTTGGGGCAACAATCTCTTTCATTGAAACCATGAATGTTTCATTTTGAGGTATAACTTTTGTAACATCCACTTCTACGTTATTCTGCATTTGAAATATTTCCTGCAATTTTCGGACATCTGTGGCCACATCTTCAATTGCGTTTACTGAAGAGAATATTGAATCGAACTTTGTACGAAGCAAGTTAACTAATCGAATCTGAACGTAAATACCACCAATTGCAAGTAAACCAGGCGAATAATACAAAACGACACTTAAAATGAGTATCGCTAATATTCCCGAAAGAACGTTAGAAATTTTTGTCGCATTATTCCATGCACGCTTACCTTTCTCAACTAATGTATTGAATTGATGAATTGGCTGCGTATAACCACGATCTACCTTTTGTTGCGCACCTAATCTTCGTAACTGCTCACGACCGTTTTTTAATAAAAAGAAAGAGTTCGCGTTTTTTGCTACACTCATGAAGATTGCAGCTTCCTTAGTCTTTTTGGTACTTCTTTTGCGGAAAATTCTGTCAATTACAAAATGTAGCATTGATAATGGCAAGAGTAGTGTTGGCAGCCAAATAGAGAACTGACCTAGATATACCGACACAAATATTACGATAACCGCTGATGCGAATATAGATACAATCGACTGGAATTGTTGATATATTTTAGTAATGTCAGTTAATGCCGTTGTTACCTCATCGTCGGTATAAACTTCGTTAATTTGCTTTTCTGAAAGTTGAAGAAGCTTAGCAATGAACTGGGACTTTAACGATGTTTCTGCGAAAGATTTAATACGTGCAATATAAGAACCTGCTCCGAATTTTGCAGCTTCAATTACCAGGGTAACTATGGAATAAACAGTGAATGGAACTACAAGCTGTGAAATATCACCTGAATGTTCGAGCGCGATACTTGTGATGCTATTAATCAGATAACCATATAAAGAAATGGAAATAATCGACTCAACTTGAGTAACTATTGATGAGATCAAAACCCACGTAACAATTCCTTTCGAGAGTAATCTTGAAATGCGATAAGACCAACTAGCCGTCTTAAAAACATTGGTCGGAAACTTCTTTTTTTCTTGCGATTGTTCTTGTTGAGTAGGCAAATCAATGACTTCAGGACTAGGCATTGATGTTATTGTAGCATAGAAAAGTCTCTACAATTTATAGACTTGCTCATTGTAAATGCCCCAATCGAGTATGCTTATATTCTCCTCTCACCAAAAAAAGGTATAATCCACCAATGAAAACAAATTGGCAGAAAAACATCCGGGCATTTCTTGTTTCGACCTTTTTTCAGTGGTTTTATGTGGCAATAGGCGTATGGGTGTTAATTTGGCGCAACTATTTATCTTGGGAAGAAATTGGTTTGATCACTTCTTTAGGTATTTTTGTTTCATTTATACTTGAACTACCTTCTGGAGCACTTGCGGACTTAATCGGCCGTCGCAAAACAATCATATTCGGTCGTATATTAGGCGTTATTGGATTTGCCTTGTATAGTGTGGCCGATTCTCTACCATTATTTATTCTTGGAAACATTCTGTACCATGCAAATTGGACATTTGAATCAGGTGCACTTTCCGCCTTATTATACGATTCCCTCAAAGAAAACGGAAAAGAAAAAGAACATTATCAAAAGACGGAATCAGATGCGTTTTTTTATGCAACATTAGGTATGGCACTCGCCAGTGTAATCGGTGGTTACTTATTTAAGATCAATATCCATCTTCCCTACATTTTCTCTACTGGAGTTGCGACTCTAGCTTTAATTAGTTCCTTCTGGTTAGAAGAACCGACCATTGATTCAGAAAAATTTAGCTTGAAAACATATATTTCCCAAAATATTGATGGTATTAAGCATATATTTCGTCATAAGCAAATTCAAGCTGTTTCAATTTTCAGTATCTTGATTTCCTTTATTGCCACTATTGGTATCTTTTATCTATATGAACCGAGATTAGCAGAAGGGGGATTTCCTCCAGAATGGTTAGGGTGGCTGGTAGCAGGAACTTATATCGTTAGAGCAATCGGTACGAAACTAATCCCGTTCATCATGAAATTAAAGGAAAAATATATTCCAGCTTCATTAGCTTTGCTTCAAACAATTGGCCCGTTACTCTCGTTCTTTGAAAATAAATTTGGGGCAATTTCCTCAGTCTATGTCAGAAAATTCTCAGATGGATTCAGACGACCTATCATGAATCGACTGCAAAACGAGCAAATTGATTCAAAATATCGAGCGACTTCGCTGTCTGCGATTGAAGTGTTTGTCGACTTACTAACTTCGGCAACTGGACCAATAGTTGGGTGGATGATGCAGAAATATTCAGTTTCATTTACCTTTGGAGTCGTTGGTATATTTGGAGCTCTATTTTTAATTCCTGCGGCATTACAGGTTCAAAAAAGGATATCCGAATCGAGCTAGATACACCGCATCACTTTTCCTGTATCATAAACAATGGCCACGATATCACTTACTGTCACACAAAATTTTCTTAAAGAATCGGTCATCGATACTGTATTTTCTCAATTTGTAAAAATCCCTGAGCAAACCACGGTCATTGATATAGGTGCAGGATCTGGAAACATTACTTCCTGGCTAGAGAAACACATCCAAAATCAAATCGTTGCGTATGAATTGGACCAACAGTTAGCTAGTGGCTTAATTGCCAAATTTTCACATACGAACAAAGTAATCATTCAAAACAAGAATTTTCTTCAATCGCCTCCAATGTCTACGAGTTATACCGTTGTCGCAAATATTCCATTTATGTACACGACATCCATTATCAAACAAATAACTGACGACCTAAAGTTCCAGGAAGGCTACATCGTATTACAAAAAGAAGCTGCTTATCGTTTTGGTGGGGCACAATTAAAAAAGCCGTCCGGAATTCAATCAACACTCCTTGGAGTCGATTTCGACTTTGAAATTTTACATACATTTGCAATTAAAGACTTTGATCCAGCGCCACAAGTTTCAACAGTACTTTTGCACATAAAACGAACCCCTGATGGTGAACGATTTTCAAATAGACAGTCATTTGCAGATTTCGTCTCTTACGTTTTTAACAAATCAATACCCGTTGTCCGCAGGGCACCTGTGCTCGGTCGTTATTTAGCACGCAAAATTGACCTAGGACGAATTCCCCTTTTGCAAAAGAAACCCTCAGAACTTTCTACAGAAGACTTTACCTATCTCTTTTCACTTTGTGATCAAGATACATTAGAAAAAATATCTGGATACGACGAAAAAATCAAAGAAGAAGGGCAAAACGTAGAAAAGATATATCGAACTCGGAATGCGCCAACATGGCGAGATATGGTATAGTTCTTCATGGGAATTGACATACTTAGCCTTCTTTTTACAGTACCAGCAATGTTGATTTCATCTGCAATACACGAATTTGCCCACGCATACGCAGCATACCGACTTGGCGATGATACAGCACGTGCAGAAGGAAGAATGACTATTAATCCATTAGCTCACATCGATTGGCTCGGATTTTTCATGATGATATTTGGACGTATAGGGTGGAGTAAGCCTGTCCCTGTTAATAGCTATAATTTTGAAAATCCAGTCGTTGGTAATGCCATTGTTTCTATTGCAGGACCACTTTCAAATCTAGGTATCGTTGTTGTTACTGGCTTACTTTTAAAAATTATAATTGCCTTACCTCTAGGTGCTGGTTTGTTACAGGTATTAGTAACTTTTCTAACCGTTATGCTGTATATCAACATCAGTTTAATGCTTTTCAATCTCCTCCCAATACCACCACTAGACGGAAGCAACATTGTTGAGATGTTTTTGCCAAAGACTTGGCGAGCAGGATGGTCCAATTTAGCGCAATATGCGCCGATATTACTCTTGGTCATGCTGCTACCGTTTTCGCCACTATTCGCCATTTTCAGTACCTTTTGGTATAATCTGCTGTCATCGGTAGTAAACGTGGTAGTTGCGATATTCGGACTCCCAGGAATTACCGTATAACACCGCCGGAGTAACTCAGGGGTAGAGTGGCAGTTTTGTAAACTGTATGTCGTGGGTTCGATTCCCACCTTCGGCTTTTCTTCCAACATCAATACAAATTTCTAACTGTTTCCAGTATATTTTTTTAGGTGTACTATTTATTTATGAAACTCGATCTAAAAAAAGAACGTAAAGCTTTATATACTGCAAAAGCGACACCATGTGTTGTTCAAGTTCCTAAACAAATAATCATTTCCATTGAAGGAAAGGGCAACCCAAACACATCTCAAGAATTTAAAGATGCGGTCGCTGCCCTATATCCAGTTGCTTACAAAATCAAATTCTCACTAAAGGCAGAGGGTAAAGATTTTTCAGTAATGCCACTAGAGGGACTTTGGTGGATGGAGAACATGAATGAATTTTCTGTCGAAAATAAAGACAACTGGTTATGGAAAATCTTTTTGGTACAACCTGATTTCGTAACAGAAAAGCACTTTAGCGATGCACTCGAAATAACAATAAAAAATAAAAATCTCCCCTTAATAGATAAAATGAAATACGAAATCCTAGAAGAGGGAAGTGCAGCACAAGTTATGTATATTGGATCATATTCTAACGAAGGACCAACCATTAATGCAATTCATGAGTTTATTAAAAATTCTGGACACAAACTAGATAAAAAGCATCACGAAATCTATTTGAGTGATATGAGAAAAGTTGCGCCAGACAAACTCAAGACAATAATCCGCCAACCTTTTAAATAGGATTACCCTTTAATGTATCGCTGTTTTCTCGTTTCGCGGTTTTTTACGAAGTTCTTCAGCGAGCCCGTTTTTAACTTTGTCCAACTTAAAACGCCAATTGCTACTTGTACCGCCTGTTTCTCTCGTTCAGTTAATGAATATTTCCCTAAAATCTCGACTAAATATGTTAATGCTTCTTTATCATCCATAATTAACAATACTAACACACACAACGAAAAGAAAATGATATAATCCAACTGTGCAACTGGAATAGTTTCAATTCAGAACACACAAAGTCATATTGCTGGAATAGCTCAGTTGGCTAGAGCACTCCCTTGGTAAGGGAGAGGTCACGGGTTCGACTCCCGTTTCCAGCTTGTCTACCTTCAGATGAACTAGAACTTCCACTATAAAAGAAGTCTTTTGATGCCTTGTATTTTGTCATATCACGGACTATTTCAATTGGGAGTTTCATTTCCATTTCAATATAGCTAACGATTTCTTGTTTATCTTTCTTTGGTCCAGATATAGAATCTTTCTTTGTAACCGGTCGTGAATAAATTGTAATTTGCTCAATGAGGGAATTAATAATTACTTTAGCGGCATCAAAGTTTAGAAACAGCCCTTCTAGAGCTTCAGGATATCTGTCACGATATCGTGACAAACCTTCTGAATACATAAGTAATCTTTCATTTTCGGTAATTGCAGAAGTCCCGACTTTTACGATCTCTAAATGCTCTTTTTCGCTTTTATTTAAGAGCTCCCATTCACGATCATAGTTCTCTTTATTGATCTTTAATTCTTTAAACATTGTATTAAGATTTTCCCTTCTTTGAGCCATCTGAGAAAGGAAGTTTTTTGAACGAGCAACTTTTGCTCTTTGAGATTGCAACTCGTAACCACTACTTGCCAATTTACGTTTATATTCAAGAAAAAATGCTGGGTCAGAAAGCATCTTTTTTACTTTCTCCTTTACGAACGCGTCTAAATCCTCAGCAGGTATCGGTATACAATGGCAAGTTCTAACCGATTTCACCTTATTTCTGTTATCACACTTATAGTACAGATAGACTTTAGTTCCCACCTTCTTTGGCTGTCCTACCCATAACTCGCGCTTTGTACTTGAGTTCAAGCTACTATCATAACAAGAGTCGCACCTTATTAAACCAGAGAGGAGATATTGATTCTTTGGAGCCTTTTTATAGGCATCACCATCTTTTATTTGTCTCTGTTGTGCTTCATCAAAGAGAATTTTTTCAATTATCGCAGGATGGTGGTAATCCGAAAGCTTCCAATCTGACTTTTGGATTCTTGTTTCAATCATTTTGCCAGTTAATTCGTCTC
>CAZCKT010000041.1:0-7773 GCA_964499355.1 uncultured Candidatus Saccharibacteria bacterium
AAGAAGTCCATTTACGATCCGAATATTTGATAACCTCCATAGATACGAGCGTTGTCTTGTCCTTTACACCTGTTGCTATATAGCCCGTTTGATTCGCTATATGCTGATAATCACGTGCCTTTCCAGCCTTGTATCCAAACTTTTCCAACCGATCAATTCGAGACTGTAAAACTTCTTGAACACAGACAACATCAGTTTTTCTTTTACAAACTACAGCTAAAGCACGACTTCCTAAAGGATTTTTTCTGCTTATATTCGCAGTAACGAGTGTTAGAGTTCTATTTCCCACGAGCATACGGTATCACAACTTCATCTCGGCTGAAAGATACCTTCAAGTTTTTCAATCAACGAAAGGCTTTGCGCTCCTGGAAGGAAAAATCGAACAAAAGACACAAACAACATTGTTAGTAAAGTTGGCCAGAACAAAGGACTACCCGTCATCGTGAAAACAAACGCATATCCAACAATAATTGCTGACCATCTAATTCGATCCAATCCATGCAGCGTGTATTTTCCAAATTCGAATTTTCGTTGCCTATTTTCATACAATTTCCCCGATTGTTTTTCCGTATGCATAACTAAAGCGGCACAATATGCAGCGACCAACAATGGCAAAAGCATCCACATTTCGGCAACCGTGACACCACATAAAATACTTCCAAGAATAAACTTTAACGGTTGTGTCCAAGAAATAAATAAAAGATCGACATACGGAATTGCTTTAAGCCACCCAGAATATAACGCGTTCATTCCCCATAGAATAAACAGAATTCCCACTGCTTTTGGAAATACCCACCACATCAACAACGTCGTCACAAACCAAATTCCAATTGCTGCATATCCTGCTGTCGTTCTAGAAAGTTGCCCTGAGGCAACCACTCTACTCTTGTTATGGCGATCCAAACGGTCGAGATCATAATCTAAGATATCATTCATTAAATAAATAGCACCATAGAACAACAAAAAGGAAAATAATCCAACAAGAAAAGAAGTAAAATTTGAGATTCTCGAGAAATAAGAAAACACTGCAATCCATAAGGCTATGTGCGTTAATAATGCCCGCTCAGGTTTTAGTGCAGGTACCAAATAATACAGCCATGAATGCATACTTACGATAGCACACCCAGTATAATACGTATATATGAAGCAACAAGTTACGATACAACAATTCTTCGACATTATCGAAAATGCTGTATCAATTTACCCTAATCCGCTTGCTGAACACGTTTTTGCTTGGACTAAGTCCCCCTTCTTCACCCTTGTATCTACGGTTCTATCTGCTCGTACAAAAGACAGCTTAACTATCACGAAACTTCCAAAACTTTGGGAAAGAGCAAAAACTCCGAAAGAATTTATGCAATTTTCACAACAAGAACTAGAATCTCTCCTCCTCCCTATCGGGTTTTATAAAACAAAAGCTCGCCATATCATCGATTTATCAACAATTATTCATTCCGAACTTAACGATATTGTCCCAGATGAAATTGAAGAGCTTATTAAACTCCCAGGTGTTGGACGAAAAACCGCGAACTTGCAACTTTCAGTAGTCAGCAATAAACCTGCGATTTGTGTTGATACACATGTACACAGAATAATGAATCACATTCATTTTGTACAAACTTCTACTCCGGAACAAACAGAAATGGCTCTCAGGAAAAAACTACCAGTAGAACTATGGAATCGTACCAATCGAATCCTCGTACTCGCAGGACAAAATATAGCGAACCATCACCAAGCAAAAGATCCAAACAACATTCTCAATCTATACGAAATTATTGATTAAAACAGCACCAGAAATGTCCCAAGAGTTAGTATAAAAAGTACTAACAATACAAGAGTCGCACGATGATTTAATAAGAATACAAATCCATCCTCAGCAATGTTTTTCTTGTTACTCTCGTATCCCATGTAATCGTGGACTGAAAGAAGTAACATGAAGTAAAGGACATCTGTGAAAACCAGAGGAAAGGCAACGAATGAAAACGCGACATAATACAAAATCACTGTCGCCATCATAAAGAACGTCATCAAAAGCTTCAACGCATGGGGAGAATAATACTGCAATGCAGGTCGAGTATCTATGGAATCAACACTTAATTCCGCCAACCGACGGCTAGACATAACAAACAGGGTTAGAGTCACTAAGACCAACACCATGTACCACTCTATACCAATTCCAAGGAGTACAAATCCAGCAACGACACGAAGCCCCGTGAATATCGCCACTGACAAAATATCAAGATAGGGAACATGCTTTATCCACAAAGTATAAACAAGGTTTCCAAGAACGTATCCCAAAATAATCAGGGCAAATGTGCTATTTCCGATATAGCCAACAACCATCATTAAAAGCCCCACAAGAATAGCCATCAACGAGAGAACTTCGTAAGGAGTTAGCTTACCGGCTGCGAGTGGGCGGAACTTTTTCGTTACATGTGCTCGATCGCGAGACCTATCACTCAAATCATTGATGATGTAAACTATACTACTGGCGGCATTTAGCGCAATTGCTCCAGCAAGAACTAATCCGACACTATTTGGCACCAGATGAGTAACCCAAAGCAAAGCAATAAAGGTATAAAAGCCCTTATACCATTGATTCCACCTCAATTGACGAAATATGTAGCCAAGCTTTACGAGAAATTGCATTTTTTAGATATCAAATATACTGAAACTGTTTATTCAACAGTACAAAAGTATACCCTCCTACGAGTTACCAGTAAAGTGATTGCAAAAATATCAGATGGACCGGCACTTCCAATATTCTTTTTACTCTATTTATATTGGAAAAATCCAGCACCACTCGCGTACATGGCTTACATGCTTTTCTGGGTTTTCTATCATGAACTCGGCATTAAAAATCTATTTCAACGACATCGTCCTGCAACTGCACATGGTCAAAAAGGTTTTTCCTTTCCTTCATCTCATTCTTTTGCATCTGGATTCATAATTGTTACCTGCCTATTTTTCAATCTACCGTACGAATCACTTTTAGTTTCTCTTTCATTGATTAACGCTGCAAACAGACCAGCATATGGAGTTCATTATATTGCCGACGTTATCGCAGGGATGGCATTAGGAAGTATTGCTGCACTTGGCTGGCCGTTTATCCTAAGAATTGCAATGGTAGTTCTACCGTAATTACTTGTTTTCCTGACTCTGTCGCAACTTCATCTGCGTGATATGCAAGTGACATGCCAACTGGATCAAAGAATGGCATGAAAATAACAACTGTCTCTTTTGCTGAAGCTTCAACAAATTTTTCGATTGTTGCTGTTAAACGTCTTGGGTCTTTTGGTTTTGCAAATAGAATTCCAAATGTCACATCACCACGTTCGAAGACGATATCTACTTTATGACCTGAATAGTTCTGCCAATACATAACCTGTGGTACATGCGCTAACATGCTAAAACCTGACAACAAGGTACTCATCAACCAAGTTCCTACTATTCGAGCATACGTGTCAGGACGCAGCATTTCTTGCATCGACGTGACATACGAAAGGTTATTGAGAATTCCAGAGTCAAGATAGTACATCATGACGCTTTTTGTCGCTTCTTCCGATACTCCACCTACAGCGTAGGGATAAACCTTTTTAATCAAATATGTATTCTCAAGTAAATCCAAGTATTTATATAGACTTGGTCTTGAGATTCCGACATCCTTACTCACTTGATTAATATTGAGTGTTGAACCATTTTGTTGAGCAAAAGATTGCAAACTCAAACCAAACAGTTCTAAATCTAGATTTCGAGCTAACGTACCAATTTCCTTTTCCATGTACACATCAATGTAATTCTTAATCATCCGCACGCGTTCATCGATGGGACTTGTAATCACACGTGGCAATCCACCATAAAACAAAGTTTCTACAACACTTGCTGTTGATTCTCGAACAACTGGATTTAATTGACGATGATATTCCGGTAACTTTTTTTCAAAATATTCTTTAATTGCTGCAAACGTTTCTACTTTATCGGTATTTGCAGAAAGTTGCGAAAGTATCGAATCTGCAGAGTTATCTGCTGCTTCGCCACCAGCGAGCTCATCCATTTTTGCAATGAGATCAATAAAGAAATGCTGTTTAACACCAACTTTTGCTTGTAATAACTCACTATACACAAACGGGTAAACGTTAATGTACTCTACTCTTCCGGCAAGCGTTTCGCTCGCTACCGTTGTTATTGAAATAGCTGAAGATCCTGAAAGTACGAACTTAACATGCTCACTATTTGCATCGAATACCTGTTTAATCCAATCGAACAATACTGGCATTTTCTGTACTTCATCAATAAAGATGTACACCTGCTGCTCAGTTTTTTCTAATGTTTCCCCGAGAGAAAGCTCCACATCTTTTTGGATGAAACGATTATCTTTTTTTAGTGAACTTCTAAGCTGAATATCATCTAAAATATACGTAAATACGTTTCTAGATAGGACAAATCCTCCTGATTCTTTGGTAACTGTGCCTTTTTTCTCTACTCGAGCCTGTACTTCCTGCATTAACGTGGTCTTACCTACCTGTCTAGGTCCAATAACCATTGTAATAAGCTTGGAAACAATGGACTTTTCTAATCTATCCTCGATATACCTTGTAATATAGCCTTTCATACGAACAGTGTATCGAGTGTTTACAAATTTTGCAAGAAGTTTGTTCTAGTAACCGCTACAAGGAATGGTGACGCTTTTACTGATCGTTTGACCAGGTGCTACACCCGATCCACCGTAGACGGTAAGTGTTCGACCAATTGGGTAACCATTATTATCGATAGCAGATGCCTTGACGCTAACAACGACTCCCGAGGTACTTGGACCAGAAACCTTTAATGTTCTTGCAGCTGTGTCATTTTTTCTGACTATAACAGAGGTTGACTTATTGATTTTGCTGTATGTTGCAATAATTTTGTAAGAACCAATTTTTGCATTACAACCCGACTTGCCATAATTTGGTTTTACTGTGATCCCGTAATTTACTGTTGTTGCCGCTTCTGCTTCTGGTGCGACGACTGTTTGTTGAACTAAGTACGTGGTCGCCATGATCGATGCGATAGAAACTACGATGGCGCCGAATAATTTCAGTCCATTAAACCTTGAATTCCCACTATTTGAAGTTGATGTTTTCATGTTTCATAGTAATACATGCTGCAAATGTTGGCAAGTTTCTTTTCTTCTACGATTTTTTGCATTACAATGAGTCATGAATCAGTCTCGACTCAAAACTATTGTCTTTATTGCAGCAACAGTTGCCTCCGTAGGTTTACTCGCAGTTGCATTGCAAAGATTTAACATTTTCACCCCAAATGCCGCGGGTGCTAGCCCTTTGGTTATTACGGCATCAAACATAACAGACACTTCTGCTGCAATTTCGTGGACAACTGGTTCAACTGGAACAATTACGAGTTTACAATGGGGAGAATCAAAAGCGCTCGGTAAAACAGTAGCAGATTTCAGAGATACTAGAGACAAAACGACCAAACTGCGAAAGACCCACTTCGTAGAACTTTCCGACCTAAAGCCTAACACCACCTATTACTATCGAATTATTTCTGGAGACACTACGTACCCAACATCTGACCAAGATCCAGCGACATTCTCAACGCTACCAACTGTTTCCTCTACTACACCAACCGCACTTACCTTATACGGAGATGTTTCATCACAAGATTCAGACGTATTAGTAACTGTGTACGTTCCAGGAGCTCTTGGGTATGCAAACGTTGTTCCGTTAACTACCGTTGCTAACACCGATGGAACGTGGGTTTTAAATATTGCCGTTGCCCGAAAAACAACGGGAGACTACTTGCCAGTAACAAACAAAACGCCGGTAGCAATTCTTGGATTGGGACCCAATGGAATGGGAGTCGCAAAAACGGCAAAAGCAGACGAAAGTCCAATCACGTTATCAATGGCGAATACCTTAACACAGGGACAAATAGACAGTGTTCTCTTAACCGCAGTAACCGTTACTCCATCAGTTTCTGTAACTCCAACACCAACCGTGACTACAGGAAACAGACAAGATGTTCCGCTCAAACCAATTGGCAGTATTACAGTCACTCCTACTCCAACAACCAGTTCAAATGTAGATTACGACTTAACTCGTGAACAACTACTTGCATCATTCTATTCACCCTCAGTTTCAAATGTTACATCTAGTTCGTTAAGTATTATGTTTGTTACCGCGACACCAAGTATTAAGACTCTAAATTGGAGCGCTTCTGCAACATCACTGACATCGAACAGAACAGATGATCGAGATCCATCACAGGCAAAGAATCGATATATCCATCACTTTACTCTTCCAAGCTTGGCTCCAAGTACTGCCTATTACTTCAAACCAACCGAAGATACGACCGTTAGGACCTTTTCCACTCCAGCAAGTATTGCATCGCCATCAGGACAAACTGTTATATCAGGAACAATTACCAACGGTTCAGGTGAATGTTTAGTTCGATCACAAATAAAACGAAACTCAATATATTCTTCGATTATCACTACACTTCCAAATACAGCGAACGCATGGTCAGTCAATATAATGCCAGTTAGAACCGCTGCATTGGATACCTTTATGATTCCAGTTGCAACTGACACAGTATTAACTAACACATTCTGCATAACCACCGACGGAGACGTTTATTACGATGCGAAATCAAGTACTGTACAACAAGCAGTTACTAGTGGAATTGCAATTACTCTTACCAAGCTTCAGTAGACGTTACTACTCTTTGTTCTTGCGTTTTTCGTGGATAAAGAAACCATCCAATACCGGTCATTACTACTGCTAACCCAATAACGATTCGTGGATCAACTCCTAAATTTCCTGGGGGCTTTGGGGTGGGTGTGGACATACTACTGACAATCTTAAAAGAACCGTCTTGTGGTGTTGACATCATAAGCTGTGGTGGGCTATTTGTATCAGTGATTCCAGACATATCATCTGCTAAACGACCATTGTACATAAACGAAAGATTCGCCGTTCCTGTCTTTTTCGCTTTGAACGTGATTCTTGCAAACAAAGAGTTCGATGTCGTTACATCTGGAAATTCACAGTCTGCTGCACCAGTCGCTGTTCCAGTAATAACAATCTGTCCTTCTGCATTGTCTGCAACGTAATTTGCTCCATCTGTAGGATAATTACAGAACATACTTCCAGCTTCGAGTGCTTGTGGAATTTCTAACAGAGTTGGGTCAAAAAAGACGACTGCACGGGCATAACTTATCTTTTTAGTCGCAGTAGCTTTTATGTTGATAGTAACTTCAAAAGTCGAATTAACCAACACTGTTTTAGTTCTTGGTGATAGTACGAAAGTCGCGGTAGTATCTGCAGCAGAAACCGGCAAAATTGCCAACGATGCAGTATAAACGACTAAAAGAAGTATCGATAAAAGACGTAGTACTCGATTCATAACAGATTATAGTAGCACGACAACGGCAGACATGCTACATTTGCGAATGCCATTTAGAATGAAGAAACAATTCGGACAACACTTCTTACGACAAGTTCCAAAAGAGCTACTCTTCCCACTTGATATACTCGAGAAGATTCAGTCTCTGCAAAAGACAGCGAAAATATACATTGTAGAAATCGGCCCAGGAAGTGGTGTCGTAACCAAAGCTGCGTTAGAGCAATTACTCCCCTTTTCACACCTTAACGTGACCTACGAAGTCATTGATATTGACCTAGAAGCGATTCAAACGACCAAAGAAGTTGTTGCCGGAATGGAGCTTCCAAAGCGAATAAAGACACTTTTTACCCATAGTGACATACTTTT
>CAZCKT010000042.1:0-7489 GCA_964499355.1 uncultured Candidatus Saccharibacteria bacterium
TCTGACCCAAAAGTTACTTGCTTTTCAGAAAGGATGATTCGGCTGCGTTCACGATCTAATTCAATAATCTTGACTTTGATCTGTTCGCCAAGAAGCTGCGTCAATCGTTGTTGAACAACTGAGGTAACATCTTTACCGTACATTTTCTTTCCGCTTTCGAAGATTCGTGCTGGATCCAACTGTGAAGTTGGAATAAAGCCTCGCTGTGCACCTTCGATAAGTTCACAGATAACACCACCAGTGTTAACTTCTACGACAGTTGCGTCGAGAATGTCACCATTTCGTGATGCTTTTTCTAAGTCGAACCAGATTCGGACTTCTTCTGTTCTCTTCAATGAAAGAACCAAACTTCCGTCTTTACTTTCTGGGTAAACGACATAGACAAGGATTGGATCGCCGATTTTAATTCCTTCGACGTCGACAACCTTGCTTTTTAGTTCGCGTCCGGCAATAAGCCCTTCGCTTCGGCCACCAACATCAACAACCAGTACGCCTGGTTCTTTGTTAATAACCACACCTTCAACGATATCGCCAGTTTTTAACTGTTTGTAAGAACGAACGACTGTTGAAATTTGCTCATCAAACTTTGTGGGAACAGGAAGCTGAGTGGACTTGTCTGTCACCATTTTCTTTGTACTTGACATAAGAAAAATCTCCTTTGTGTTTTTTTGTTTCGCAATTATATCACAGGAATCACTAAAATGTGTATCTTACAGGACATACCACACCACCATAGTTTTTTACACTACCAATGGTACTGCACCTGCAGGAGTGTCGATTATTCGGACATTCTTTGATGTCAAGAGATTTCGAATCTCATCTGCTCTACTCCAATCTTTCGATTTTTTGGCGTTTTCTCGGTCACTCAATAACTTCTCAATTTCCAAAACTTCTTCTTGTGAGAATTTTGTGTAAATAGTTTCAACCAAAGAGAGCCTCAGTCCAAGCACCTTATCGAAATCTAGTAGCAACGACATCTTGGTTAACTCAGAAAGTTCCTTATCTTTTACAACTTCCCAAACAACAGAAAGTGCACCTGGCATGTTCAAGTCATCAGCAAGAAAGTTCATAAACTTGACTCGAAGTGAGTTTTCAGTCACATTTTCAAGCTCTTTCCCCTTTGTTATCGTGCGAAACATTGCAACCTGTTCCACGAGATTTCTTCTAGCTGATCGCGCTCCTTCCAAGGATTCCCACGTAAAGTTCTGCGGAAAACGGTAATGTGCTTCAAGATATAGATATCGTAAATCTAATGGACTAAACTCGTGATCGATAATATCCTTCATTGAATAGAAATTATTCTTACTCTTCGACATTTTAACGTTGTCTACCCGAATAAATTCGTTGTGAAGCCAATAGTTGACGAACTTCTTACCTGTTGCTGCCTCGGATTGTGCAATCTCGTTTGTATGATGAACTGGAATATGGTCAACCCCACCTGTGTGAATATCGATAGTTTCACCCAAATATGTCATCGACATTGCGGAACACTCTACGTGCCAACCAGGAAAGCCTTTACCCCAAGGTGATTCCCATAACATTGCGTGATTTGGTTGATCTAACTGCCATAAGCGAAAATCCATTGGATTTCTTTTTTCTGGATCAACGACTACTTCGTCACGAACACCTTCCAAAAGCTTATCTAACTTCTGCCCAGATAATTGTGTATAGCTTGGAAATTTAGAAACATCAAAATACACCGCTTTCGATGTTTTATATGCAAATCCTTTTTCTTCGAGCTTCTTAATTAACTCAATCATTTGAGGGACATATTCAGTCGCAGGGGTTAACTTGTTTGGTGGCAAAATATTCATACTGTCCCGATCTTCGATGAACTTCTCGGTATACAATTTGGCGATGTCCCAAACGGTGACCTTCTCACCACGCTCTGCCGCTCGTCGCACTCCGATCATAATCTTGTCTTCCCCTAAGTCTGCATCACTATCCATTTGACCAACATCGGTTGTATTCATCACATGATTTACCTGATAACCGAAATAGGTCAATGTTCGTTTTAACGTATCAGCAAAGGTATATGCACGGAGATTACCAATATGAGCATAATCATAAACAGTTGGTCCACAGGTATACAACGTTACTAATTCTGGATTAATCGGAACGAACTCTTCGAGCTTTCGCGTCAGAGTGTTGTAAAAATGTAGCGTTGTCATGAATAATTATACCGTAACCAATGTCGGATACTAGACCTACAGATCAACGTACGCCAACGTTGAAGAACTTGAGCTCTTTAAGAATGAGCCAACGAGCTGTGTTCCATCTGTGTGTGGTGCTAACTTTTCGATTGCTGCTGTTTTATCAACACCAATAAATGTCTTCAACCACTGCTGAGTATAAGTTTTTACGTACATACCAGCTGGTTCCGCTTTGTCTGCAACACCTTTTAAGCCTAGGTAAAAACCCGCCTTTGTATCGTTATTGGTTGTAACTGAAAATTGTGTGATTTCATATTTTGCAGAATAGAATTCGTAAATTTTTGCTTTGGTTCCATTTGAAAGAGTAACTCTTTGTAACTTTGAGGTATTTAAGGCTGCATCTCGTTTTGTTGCAACATATAAGTAACTTCCATTCACGGCAAAGCTTGCTACTTCGCCTGCTGTATCACTCGTAAAGACGGTTTGTGCTGCAACATCAGTTGTCGAGGTACCTTTTTTAATGAGTTTCTTGTCAGTCGCATCAATAAAATATACTTTTCCGCTGACTGTCTGTTCCGTAACTCCATAAAACCAAGCTGAATTTCGCATCTCTTCAAATGAACCTGATGCCACGGTTGGTGTTGGCGTAACGGTAGTTGTTACTGTCGGTGTCGGGGTAGCGGTAATAGTGACGGTTGGAGTTGCATTGAATGGATCGGTTACTGTCGGTGTTGCAGTAGGAGTAGCGGTTGCTGTAACTGTAGGCGTTGGAGTTGGTGTTGTTGTACTGTTTGAAGGAGTTCTCCATGAAACGACAACAACGGTAATTGCCGCAATAACTACAATAAGCAAAATAAGGGTTTTATTATTCATACAAAAGTATACTACTGACCGGTAAAAGACACAATTTTTCGAATAACAATTCTAGGATATAATGAAAGTATGGAAGTAATACTGTCACTTGATTCCGCAGCAACAACTGGTGGTTCTCAAGCAATTTTGAGATCAATGCAAGCTGACACATCAAAAAAAATACTCATTTGTCCTTCTGGTAGTTTAGCTGAAGAGGCAACAAAATTTGGCAAAGTAATACTAATGAACTCGCCAGATAGTAGTAAACGTATCAAACAAATACGAAACCTGATTGTTAAAGAAAAAGCTACTGCAATTCACATACATGGGATTTCAGCACTTGGCATCGGAATATTAGCCACTATCGGTATTTCAGTAGAGAGAAACTATACCGAACATTTACTTACCAAGGAATTCACCTTACAAAACAAATTTCGGTATTTCTTTCAACTATTTTCATACAAACTCCTTGCGTCTCAACTTTCTAAAATTTATTGTGTTTCGCAATCTGTTTACAACTTTCTCAGCGACAATTTACATATCCAAAAGGCAAAATTAGAACTTAGATACAATCCAATTCCACTTTTTCCTGCTACTGTTTCACATCATGGGAACAACAAAAAGGTCGAAATAATCTCGGTTGGGTCTCTTTCTTATATAAAGAATTTTGAATCACTACTTCGAATAGTGAAAAACATTGAAGATAAATCACAAGTCGCCGTTTCCATTTACGGAGATGGATTAGAGAAAAAGAAATTGGACGAACTTATCAACGAGCTAGGACTCGAAAAGACAGTATCGCTAAAAGGAACGGTACCTAACAAATCGCTTTACAATGATCTACTTGACGCTGATATTTATATGCAAACTTCAATTTCCGAGAGTTTTGGCTATGCAATTGCAGAAGCTATGGAAGCAGGTTTACCGGTAATTGCTTACAACGTCGGGGGAATCCCCGAAATTGTACAGGATGGGAAAACTGGATTCTTAATTGATCCCTATAACGAAACTGATTTTACTCAAAAACTCGAGAAACTCGTCAAATCTTCTCTACTCCGAAAAGATATGGGAAAAGCTGCAAGACATGCAATTGAAAAATTCTTTTGACTTTAGACGCTACGACACTTATAATACCGCAATATGAACGAAGAATTAAACAACAAAGTTAAGCTATTTGTCTCAGAAATTATCAAAGGGTTGGGATATACCCCAGAAGATATTTCAGTTACCAGCGAAGACGACGCAGAAAAGACGAATATGCAAGTTATGATCAAAGGTGCAGACCTTGATTTGCTCATCGGATATCACGGCAAAAACTTGCAATCACTCCACCAATTAGTTGTTGCATACATTAAGAGAATTTTCCCAGCAGACAAACGTGTTTCATTGTTCTTAGACATCGGAGATTACTTCGAAAAGCAGAACGATAAAGTACGTGAAATGGTTGCACAGGCAGTCGAAGAAGTTAAATTACTCGACGAACCTTACGAATTCAAGCCAATGCCACCACGATTAAGAAGAATTGTTCACCTTGAAGCAGAAAAGCATACAGAGGTTCGAACAGAAAGTACCGGAGAAGGAATGGATAGACGAGTCATCATTTATCCTGGCCATGCAACAGAAACTCCAGCAGCTTAAGAATTTCATCAGTAACAATTGGTATTTTCTGCTTTGTCTGAGCTTTTTGTTTTTCTTACCAATCTACACCGGAAAAATAATCAGCAGTGAACACGCATTCATTTTTGGTAAATACATTAACTACCTCCATGTCAGGTTATCTGTCCACCTTTTACTCTCAATTCTATTGGTGGGAACGTATGTAAAAAATCATTTTTCCGATATTAGACTTAATAGAAGCTACTTCTTCGGAATGGTTATTTTTCTTTGTATCGCACTATTCTTTCCATTGTTATCCCTTTCAACAAATGGACTGCTTGATAAACCGGAGCTCTATCTTTCTTCGATATTCCACCTTGCAGAATACATTATTACCGTCATAGCTTTCTTGCTTACAATTAAGGAAATATTGCTCAATGAACTCCCAAAGAACAAGCAAATGTACTTACTTGGAACTATCGGCATATCAATTGTCATTCAATTATTGTTTGGGATTGGGCAATTTATAGAAAAAGGTCCGATATTTCCTTCATTACTTTCATGGACAGGACAACCATTAACCTTTACCAGCAACTCCTTTGTTGGAATTATTGAATACGCACGAATTTATGGCACGACACCGCACCCAAATATCTTAGCTGCAATTCTTGTTTTTTATACACTACTTTTACTTGCCACTCAAAAAAGGAGTATCCAGGTACTGATAACGATTGCTATTGCGGCATTTATTATTAGTTTTACAATGTCAAAAATAGCGTTTGCGGCATTTATTTTTGTATTGGTGCTTTACTTAGTACAAAAAGAAATTATCTGGAAACCAAATTTTGGACAAACACTTTTAGCTTTTCTAACAACCAATCTTTTACTCATACTATTCTTTCATTTCGCTAAATCATTACCAATTCAAGCTACATTCATCACATCACGTTCGATTATTCACCAATTATATTTGGATTTATTGAAACTTCACCCGGAAATTCTTCTAACAGGAACTGGTTTTACAATGAGTATCCCGACGCTTCTAGCTAACGCAGCTAATCTATCAACGAGTAGCATTTGGAAAAATCAGATTCTCGCCGAACCACCACATAATATTTTTATTTTGAGCATTATCGAATTTGGAATTCCCGTGACGACTCTTGGAATAGCCTTATTTGGAAAGAAAACGTTTCATTTACTAACAAAAGCAACACCTTGGGTATTCTGGTCTATCTTATCGTTAGTGTTATTGTTTGGCAGTGTTGATCACTTCCTACTTTATTAATCGTTACTAGCTGCTGTTACACCATCAGCACACTTCGGCAACAACTTGAAATCTGATTCTGTACAAATCCAAAACTCAAACACACCATTTGCATCAGGGGCACAATCTATTTTCGTATCTGGATATTCGTATATATGTTGCTTTTCTAATGTTGTATTTAAGTCCTCTTTAAAATTTTTAATTCGTGTATCTGAAGGTGGAATTAAGTTTAATCCCCTAAAATATGTTGCAATATTAAAACTAATCAACGCAGGCTTCATTTTCGCTTTATCGGCAGTCCATTTTTCGACCATATCGACATT
The DNA here is from genome assembly GCA_964499355.1 of uncultured Candidatus Saccharibacteria bacterium. GTDB lineage: Bacteria > Patescibacteriota > Dojkabacteria. The sequence goes on from CAZCKT010000042.1 coordinate 6,189, forward strand.
AAATCCATTTTGATCTGGGTCAATTTCCTTGCATGGTCCTTTGTTCACTCGAGTGGCGCCAACACTATTTCCACCACTTGTGTGTGCATCTGCCCATGCGAAACAAGCTGCTTCTTCGGCTTTATTTACATCGTACAATGCCCACGATCTATATTCCACCCTTACCGGGGATACAAGAATTGCCTGATCCGTATAATTCACACTTTCTAATCGTTCTTTCAGAAGTTTCATTTCCTCATCGTTGAGTCTTTTTTCCTGACTTTCCAATCGTGGCTTAATATTTTCTAAACAAACAACTGACCCACGTCCAGTTGCTGCTACCAATTCATCGGTACTCGCCCTTGAAACAAGATCATTTGGTGCTTGCAATCGCTTGGCGAGTAAATCTTCAGTTCTTGTTGTTGTTCTTGCAACATTATCTTCAGAAGTGACTGTCGCCCATCGCTGGGTATCATTTACTGCAGCAAGTGAAAGTTGTCGCATACGAATGTCTGTTTGCGCAAATCCCGTAGACGAGCACCCCCCAATTGCCTTTACAACTGGGCATCGTTTATCATTTTTTGCAACTTGACAGTAAAACGTACTATTATCCATTTTTGTTGGATCCCATGATAGCATGGATAGATTTTCCTTATCACTTAAAACACTTTCATCCATATAATACACACCACCAGATAGCGCGCCAACAATAGTTGGTTTTGACGATTCGTACTGTCTGAACATAGTGACATCACCGACGCTAATAATTGTGCTGCTTTCTTTATCACCTGGTTTCAGATCACGATTTTCTATTAGTTTTACGTAATCAAGCTGCTTTTTTGGAGGTAAGAAAATATCTGTCAGTAATTCTGCAGCACCCGTCGAATTTGGAATCCTAGCTCGTTTTGCTTGTTGAGTCTGAAAACCAAACATACCAATATGCTCTGTTGCAGAGACAACACCGGTTAATTTTCCATCCTTTTGTATTAACTCCCAGAATTTCTTATCAACCATGCCCAGATTGTTTTCAACTTCGACCATCGCAGCAACCGTTTTTATTCCTTGATCTTCTGATTTCCACAAGGCATCGATAAATGCATCTCGCTTCTTTATATCGCCACCGGACAATTTACATAATGCGAGAATCGAATATCCCATTTGATCACCTGCATTTAAACTTGCGACCTTACCGTTATTTGTGGCAATTGTTCTCAAAGTATAAGTATAGTCTGCATCCTTCTCAGCATTTGAACAGAATCGCTTTATATCATCAGGTTTAAAATCTTCAAAAAGCACCTTCAATTTCTTATGCGATGATTTAT
>CAZCKT010000042.1:7499-7735 GCA_964499355.1 uncultured Candidatus Saccharibacteria bacterium
TTTTACCTGTTGGATCAATTACAACATAGTTAGGTTCTTCCCCTGGTATATCATAACGAAACGTACTTAACGCCTGCCCCATCAATGTAGTTGGCCAGGAAATCGGCCCTAAACTAATCATTGCCAGTGAATCATATTTGGGTCCTGTACAGTATTTAAATTGCTCAGAAACGCCTGTCTTTTTCCATTCTTTTTTTGTTGTAGTAACCGATTTTCCACCTCGAACTGTCGTTGTT
>CAZCKT010000043.1:0-7696 GCA_964499355.1 uncultured Candidatus Saccharibacteria bacterium
AAGTTCCTGCCAATACCGAAATAAGAGTAGAATATAACTAATGGCTGAAATAAAAACGAGTCAGTCCTCATACAATAAAATCCAGGAGCTATCCAATTTTAGGTTGTTTGATGCTGTTCGCGTTTATCCAGAACGGGTTGCTTTCGATGGACAAGACGGAGATGAACAGATTATTCTTTTCTTACGACAACATCCAATTGTATTGATTCCATCAATTATTCGTTCAATTGGAATTCTCTTATTGTTTATCTTCTTTACGTGGGTTTTTGGTGGATTATTTGGATCATTGGTAAAGATTGGAGCACTGGGCTTTACGATTTTCGTTATGGGTATCGGCGTTTCGATAACCAACTTGATTTATGATTTTTTTAAGTGGTATTTTACCGTCACCATCGTAACCTCTACTCGATTAGTCGACTTAGATTTCCAAACAGTTATGGATTCACGATGGAGCACAACGGTTCTTCGCGCCATTCAAGATGTTTCATACTCAAGCCCTGGATTTATCAACACAATTTTTGACATGGCTGACCTTGTTATATTAACCGCTTCACATAAAGAAAACTTTGAATTGGCAAATTTGCCAAAAGCACGAGATGTACAAGACATCTTAATGGACTTAGTTGAAAATGAAAAACGCGATGTTCCCGACGACGAATCTATTTAACTCGAGCGCTGCAAACTTTAAGATAACTGATGGTTTACCAATTGTCAGTTACGGTTTGAAATTTGTAGTAGCAGCTTTTCTTATTGGTTATGTTTTCTTTGCATTATTCTTATATTTACGTGTCAGAATACTTTCGTTAACCCTCACAACACCGAACTCTAATGTGATGAGGTATTTTTCACTTGTGCATTTCCTGGCTGTCTTAGCCCTTGCTTTATTCCTAGGACTTTTGCTACTCTTCTAGTACATGAGCCTACACGCCCCATTCTTAGTAAAGCAGTATCTCTCATCCGATGTTGAGAGCGGTAGTTATTCGCGCATTTAATGGTAATACCCACTGGATAAGGGAAAGACCGGTCAGGGTGGTATTGGTTTGTTTTTTGAAGTGTTAAGCGGTGGCGAAATCGGCGATGAAATCTATGAACAAATAACGAAACGTTTCTGGGAAAGCTTTTCTGATAACTTTTATACCGAAGGATTCGAACCTGCATTAAAGAAGTCCATTAAGATGTTCATTCAATTGCTTCGAAATTTCAATGTTGAAGAGGGAATGGATGTAAATATAGTATTAATGAATGTTGTTGAAGCAGCTAAGGGATACACATTAAAGCTTATTCGATTTGGCGACTCAGACATTTTTGTCGTTCGAGAAGGAAAGTTTGCAGATATGGCAAAAATGGTTCCTGAAAATGGCTCGTTATACGACCTTAAATTTCTAGAAGTTGAGCTTGATAAAGGTGATGTTTTAATGTTAGGTAATAAAACATTACTTCGCAATGCGTTTGAAACTGATATGTTAGCATTGACAGATGTTGGTTCGCTGTTGCGTTCGTTAGAAGAATTCAAAGAAAATCTCTTTGGAAGCAAGAAATTGTTCCTTGTAGCCGCGACTGATCTAGCCGAAATTCCAGAAGAAACTACCAAAAAAATGTCGATCTCAATGGATAAAGTAAAAGCAGCTGCTTCTTCGGGTTTCTCGTTTTTCAAGAATGTAGCAACTAAAGTAATGGACAGAATTAAAAAGAATAAACCAACACAACCTGTTGAATCTGCACTTTCTTCACAATCTACACCAATAGAAGATGTTCTTTCAGAAATCCCAGACGAAGATCATTTTGTGACAAATACTGATGAGACAGAAATTAAAATTCACAATGCTACAGAGCCCGAAGTCCAAATTGTAGATGAATCGAAGCGAGGTTTTATAAATCCACCTCCAGTACATTCATCTGAAGAAGTCGTTTCCGTTGATGAATATAGCGATATTGATGAAGAAAAACCAGATGAAGATGCTTTTCTTGTTGATCCAGTAGAACCATTACCAGAAAAAGAAGTTGTCGTAGAGGATTTCGCAATTGCAGAGGAAATAACACCAGCAATGGTAGTCGATAAGAGTGAATATAATGAAATAATTGATGCTGCGACAATCGATGAAGAACCAGTTAAGGATGCGCCACCAGTAAAAAGCTTTATTGCAGCCCCAACATTGCCAGCAAAAGGAATGGATTATGTAAACGAACTGCGTGCTCGCCATTCGCCGATGGGGAAAGTTTTGAGAAATCCTGCTGTAAAAACTGTAAAGAATTTCTTCTCTGGTATTTTCACTATGCTGATTGCATCCGTAATGCGACTTTTTGGTAAGACAGCTGTAACTCCTGAGACAAAAATCTTTCTAGCGCGTCCAACATCGCTTGAGAAGAAGAAAGTGCAACCTGGTGTCATTTTGATTCTTGCAATCGTTTTGCTTAGCTTGTTCTTTTGGAGTCGTGCAAAAATAGCGCAAACAAAGAGTGAAAAATCTTTATTAACGGAGTATCAACAACAAGTTTCTGTGTTCTCTACATTCTTTGAACAGAACATTTCAATTATCGATGCTGAAGATACAGAAAGGCAACTTGAACTGTGCGCACCAGAAGCAGCAAAAGTTTATACAAAGGAAACAGCATTGCTTCCGAAGGTAAAAACAGAGAAAACAAAAGGAGAAATAAAAAATCTAACTAGTCAGGTTCAGGCAAAAGTTGCAGAATGTCAGTCTAAATTCGATAAAATATATGGAATTGTACGAGTTAAAGACGCGGAATTAGTTACTGATTTTAAGGTATCGCTTGGTAATGATTCAGATATCTCAGCTATAACATTCAGGGGGAATGCAATTGTGGTCGCAGATAAAGGAAGGAAGTCGGTTTATCAAGTAAATGTTGATACAAAGAGTGTTACCAAACTCGAAGATCCCCTCGGGTTAGTTGTAGACCCAATAATTGTTGGAACTGGTGAAGGCACACTATTTGTATGTGATAAGACTAACGGTGTTTTGTACTTTTCAAAGAATGCATCGGGGAATCAGGAAGGGTTTAATCGAATAGTCGGAGCAGAGCCTTCGGTTATTGGCGAATGTGCGTATGTTGATGGCTTCGCTAAAAATGCTTATGTCGTACCATCAACGGCAAATGTTGTGTATAAAATTGCAGCAAAAACTTCAGGATTTGATCTACCAATTAAATACATGAAAGATTTACTTGGCGTTCGTTCAATCACAATTGATAACTTTATTTATGTTGTTTCAAGTATCGATGGCAAAGGCGAGATCCAACGATTCCTAGGTGGAAAATTAGATAGTGGATTTACCATGCCACAAAGCGCTGACTTGGGCGAACTAACTGCTTCTTATACAAATCCATCAGGCGAGCGAAATCTTTATGTGTATGACAAAACAAAACATGCAATACTTTCTATCGAAAAACCAAATTCAAAACATCCCAACCGTGGATTGGTTGAAAAGACTTACCAGTTCGATAAGTCAGATGATCGTTTTAATAATGTTAAGTCGGTAGCAATTGATTTGAACTCAAGAAATCAAGAAGTAAACATGTATATTCTATCGGGCGAAACTATCTGGAAGATTACGCTGTAAGATATTACTTATCGCGGATTTAAATACAAGGTATAATTCTCATTATGAAGATTGTGTCGAAAAATAAAAAGGCAACGTTTGATAACGAAATCATTGAGCGATATGTTGCGGGTATTGTATTGACTGGTGCTGAAACTAAAACGATAAAACAAGGACAAGGAAAAATTGATGGTGCATACGTATTCGTAAACCCACATGGTGCAATCCTGAGAAATGCCAATATCCCAATCTGGACACATGCTAATACGACAACTCGAAATGGGTATGTTCCTGACAGAGACCGACTTTTGCTATTAACAAAAAAACAACTTCTCGAAATTACAACCAAACGAAAAGAAATGAAAGCAACAATAGTTCCGATCGTACTTGGAATTGAAAAGAACTTAGTGAAAGTTGAAATCGGACTAGCTCGTCCTCTAAAGAAATATGACAAGAAAAACAGAAGAAAAGAGCGCGAAGAAAAGCTCAAAGTGCAGCGAATTATGAAAACAGTGGAAATTCGTTAGTTGTATCTTATTAACTGATCTTTCTGCTACAATGCATTATGAATCTACCAGGAGCGCCAGTTAAAGAATACGATCAAATGTCTGATATTCCACAACCAGCGGAAATTCCTTCGTATCCAGTAGGTGCAGAACAATATGTTCCAGGGCAAGAAGCAACAGAAATTCAACCACAGCAATACGTTGCACCTAAGCCACAGGTTGAGACATTTCGTCCGGCAGAAATAAAGTCGAATACAACAATAGAATCAGTTAAGGAAGTCCAAGAAAGTAAGACTCCAGAGTTACAAACACAGGTAACAGTTGAAACAACTCGATCAGGTGAAAGAATTTTCGTTAATCCAGAGCTCGGACAATCAACTTTTAAGGGTGGTGTTACGTCGCAGCAGTTGGTTAGTAGAGTGGGCGGCTATTATACTGTGCAACAAGGATTTACCGCTGATCCAAAATCAGGACTTATTCAACAAACAGCAACAACTGGAGATCCAACAAATGGCTCGACTTGGCAAGCATCACTTTTGTTCAAAATTCTGCAAGCTTTTTGGAGTGCATTGGGCATTGGAGATTAACGTAGTTTAGCGTTGAAATCTCTGTTATACTTACCTATGAGATTAGATTACCTCTCTCAAATATCGCTATTTTCGACCCCTACTGCCTATTATACTGGCCAAAAGTCTATGACCTCTGATCAGGTTTTATTGTTCGCGTTGATTGGCGTTATCGCAGCTGGAATTGCAATCGTATTTGGAATTTTTTTGTATTACGCAAAAATTGTTCGCCATCAAGATAGAGAAAAGAAGTCTCTTGCTTACTCGATGTACATAATTCGCTGTCCATATGACAACGAGGTCCCAATTAAAGCAGCAGAGCAGATGTTTGCTAGTATTTATGGTTTGTACAAAAAGAAGAAATTTTTCAAAAAATTATTAACGTCGGATGAAGGCATTAGCTTTGAAATTATTGCGTATCCTGAACATATTGGATTTTACGTGTACACACCAAAAAGATTTGGCCAATTAATCGAAAAGCTTGTTTTGGGAACCTACCAAAATGCTGAAGTCGTAGAAGTGCCAGAACCGAATTTTTTCAAAGAAGGCAGTTCAGTTGTTGCTGGAACTTTCGAACTTTCTGAAGTTAATTACCAACCCATAAAGACATTTGCGGATTACGAAGATAAGTCCGATCCCCTAACTTCAATCGCTGGTGCATTCGCAAATATGATTGATGGCGAAGGTGGCGCATTACAGTTGTTAATTGTTCCTGCAGACATGAAATGGTCAAAAGGTGGACAAAAATACGTGCAGAAAATCAACGAAAATAATATGGCAGCTCCAGATAAAGATGGAAAAAGTAAGCCAAAAACATTTGTTGCCCAAGAGAAGCTTAATGCAATATCAAAGAAGTCCTCAAAGGTCGGTTTCAATACATATATTCGTATGGTTATGGCTGGTCCTTCCGAAGATTATGCAATGTCCCGATTAAATACACTCGCTAGTGGTTTTGCCCAGTTTACAAATCCAGGAATGAATTCACTCAAGTTTAAGAGAATAGAGGGTAAAGCAATGAGAAACTTCATGTTGGATTTTGTGTTCCGACGTGTTGCGGATAAGGCAGGAATTGTGTTGAACTCCGAAGAACTCGCAACAATTTATCACTTCCCAAATAAGAATATTAAGACACCAAACATCGAATGGTTGTATGCGAAAAAAGCGCCCCCTCCACCAAATTTGCCGACATCTGGGACATGGATCGGTGGCTCCGTTTATCAAGGTATTCGACGAGAAATCTTTATTAGCAATGATGACCGAAGACGCCATATGTACATCGTTGGACAGACGGGTACAGGTAAGTCCTATGCATTGACTGATCTAGCTATGCAGGATATTTATGCAGGACATGGTATTGCATTTCTTGATCCACACGGTTCAGCGATTGCTGAAATTATGAGAAGAATTCCTCCTGAACGAGCCGAAGACGTTATTTATTTCAATGCTGCTGATACAGAACGACCACTCGGTATGAACTATCTTGAGCACCGAAACATATTCGAACGTCATGAAATTGTAAACGGGTTCTTGGGATTGATGCATAAAATGTATGATCCTCATGATCAAGGCATCGTTGGTCCGAGATTTGAACGTGCAGTTCGTAACGCTATGTTAACCGTCATGACCGAACCAAACAGTACGTTTATTGAAGTTCTTCGCGCAATTACAGATGAAAAATTCGCCTTATCATTTATGGATAAAGTTGATGACGATGAAGTCAGAAATTATTGGTTAGTTGAAATGGCAAATACAGAGCAGAGAGAGAAGTCAGAAATATTAGGGTGGCTGACCTCAAAATTCGACCGTTTTACAACAAACTTGTTGATCCGACACATTATTGGACAGAGCAAGTCGTCGTTCGATTTTCGTGAAGTTATGGATAACCGAAAGATTTTACTTATCAATCTTTCAAAAGGATTGATTGGTGAACAAAACGCACAATTCCTTGGGTTGTTGGTAATTCCAAAAATCCTTCGAGCAGCGCTTAGTCGTGAAGATATTCCAGAAGCTGATCGAAAAGATTTCTACCTTTATGTCGATGAATTCCAGAACTTTGCAACCGAAGACTTTGCACAAATTCTATCTGAAGCTCGAAAATATCGATTGAATTTGGTTGTTGCAAACCAGTACATTAACCAGATGACCGAACAGGTACGAAATGCAGTATTCGGTAACGTCGGTACATTGATGTCGTTCCGAGTTGGTGCAACTGACGCAGAATATCTTGCAAAGGAATTCGCCCCAATTTTCCAGCAACAGGACTTAATCCGTCTTGAGAATGCGAATGTCTACGTGAAATCTTTGGTTAGTGGTGTTGCTACCTCTCCATTTTCTATGAGTACTTTCTATAATATGGAACAACGTTATCCAAAGCAGGAGCGTACAAGTGAATTGATTAAACAGCTATCTCGAGTTAGGTACGGCCGTGACGTGAATTACATTCGTGAAGAAATCAAATCAAGAACAAACAGACCAGGAACCGAAGTGCAGGAAAAGAAGGGTGGGTTTGGGGGGTTCTTTTAGGAATTTTCTAATAGATATATAATTAGTAATTAAATTCCTTGTTGATTTTATGTCCAAAGTAAAACTTGTAGTTATAGACGATGACCAATTATTGCAGCAATTGTTGATGGATGAGTTGAATGAAGATAAATTCGATGTTTCTTCTGCACTAACTATGAAGGACGCACGTAGTGTATTGTCTGATGCGAAAAATTTTAATGGTCCTGTCGTTGTGTTGTTGGATACGTCTTTATCTGGAACAGGGGGAGAAGAGGGTGATATGATTCTTAAAAATATCTTACCGCAAAAAGGAGAGTTTAAGCATGGCGTATATATTTATAGTACTGGTTCTAATGGTTGCACTGAGTTTATGCAAGCACAGAAATTACCTTGGTTGGATAAAATACGTAGGGAAGATTTTATGAATGAGCTCTATAAAATCCATCAAAGAATAACACAAGGTGGAAATGCTGAGGTTCGCTCGTAACTTTTTAGTACGAATCGATTTTTTGCGGTATAATTCCTTGTTTGGGCGTATAGCTCAGTGGTAGAGCGCTGTTCTTAT
>CAZCKT010000044.1:0-7433 GCA_964499355.1 uncultured Candidatus Saccharibacteria bacterium
TGTTCAGGTGGTAATAATTGCGCAATCCTTTCTTGCATTTCATTTGCAGCTTTCTTTGTAAATGTTACCGCGAGGATCGATTCTGGTCTATATTGCAGTTCAGTAATTAAATGTGCAATCTTAACTGTTAATACACGAGTCTTCCCAGAACCTGCACCTGCCAAAATAAGTAAGGGACCATCACATGCTAATACTGCTTCTTTTTGTGCAGCGTTTAATCCTTCTGGTAAAGCCATAACTCGACAATATAAAATTACAATTCACGGAGAAATGGCTTGTAAACCCACCCCACGCGACCTTCCTTGGTTTCTATTTTTACCCAAGCGTCTTGATAATCTTTAATAATTACATAAGTTCCAATATCAAGTCTGTTAATAATAACACCTTTCAAACTTGGAGTTTGTCGTAAGTTGGCAAATGGAGCCCCATCTTTCGTTACAATTCTTCCTAATTTATAGTTATCGTTTTCGACCGAAAAGGCCAATTGTAGCGGCTTTCCGATTTGTGCAGCACCAATTTTCAATAGCAAAGATTCTGTATATTTGCCTGGAAGTAATGGAGCTCCTAAAGTTACAGAAATAGCGGTTGATTCTCCTGGTAATAATTGTCCTGGAATTCGAGCGATAAGTGATGGTGCCAACCAGGAAGAATGATACATCGGAGAGATACCTTTTGTTGCAGAAACTAGTACTAATGATTCAGCATCTGCCGCATACAGGGGAAATTCACTTTCGTTTTTAATTTTCACAGAAAACGAAACAAGTTCTTTTTGTCTAATACTTTTTGAATAATTCGGTTCTTCAACAGAAAGTTTGTACTCTCGCTTTGAAATACCTTCTTTATTCGCAACTAATCCCATACACAAGTCGGTACAGTTTTTTTCATTTGCCAATGCTATGGTCGTATTTTTCTCATCAGTTACTGAAACTAATTCTGCCTGTTGAAGTTTGGAAATTTTGAGCTTATCAATTAACGACTGCAACTCTTTTACTGGTACTGCACCAGATATTCCTACGATAAACCTTCCTGTATCATTAGCTGAAACTATATTTGTCATGTAATCTGGATAATTGCACGCTATATAGGAAATTTTGCCATCATGTACAATTGCATTTATTGGTGAAACGTTATTCCCTCGAACAAAAGCAAATTCAAAGAACAAGGCTTTTGCTATCTCTTCTGCTGTTGCACCAGCTTTAACCACTAAAGATGCATTCAATGGTACAAGTACTAACGTTGTCGTAGGTTTATAATTTCCTTTTGCTCTATCACAACTGATTGGCAGGTAAGTTTGAGGTGATCCTGCTGCATGAACTACAGGCACATTCGACAAGAAAAAAATAAACAATGCTGTAAAAACAATAATTCCAACAGTTGATTTCATTACTTTCATTATACCTGTGAATAGTGATTGAGCAAGAGCAGGAAACTACTTCGCATCATTTTTGACGTCCAAGTCGACTGCTGATGGAATACCTGGAATGACACCTTTATCGGTATATTGCCAAATAACCCACTTTGTCCAACCAACAGGAAGTATCGATGGCCCTTTACCAGTCGTGTAATTTGCTACCCACAGCGGATAATCATCACCTGCCCATGAAGGATTTCCAACTATGTCTTTCCATGCATAATAGCTTGTATAAATGAATGGTTTTGTTCCCCTCGCCTGTTCGATATAATCCACCATCTCTTTAAGATTCCTCGCTGCAGTAGACGTAGATGCTCTATCTCTTTTGTATGGCCATTCTACGTCGACTGCTAATTGGAAATCCTCTCCACCACCTGCTTTGTCAACAATATTAAGATAATGCTGTGCCTGAGCCCTACCGCTAAGGTCTCCCAGGAAAAAGTGATATGCAGATCTAGGAACCCCCGCTGCTTTTGCTCCTGCCCAATTCTTCTTAAACTTATCGTCAATAAAACTTGTACCTTCGGTTGCTTTAATAAATGCAAATTCTACATTACCTGAGCTTTTTGCCTTTACCCAATCAATGTCTCCATCCCAGTGACTCACGTCTATACCTTTATCGCCTGGAATGCTAATAATATCTACTGGATCTATTGGAATACCAGTTGGTTCAGGTTCTTGATAGGACTGGTATTGCGGAACATAGTCTGGATCAGGAGGAAGCAAAACACCTTGCTCGATAAACCCCATTTGTGCAAAATCTCTTAGAGCGACTGATGATTTAACTGCAATTGTACTCAAAAAAACAACGATCGTAATTGCGACCAAGACAAATAGCATTACTGTTTCGAAAGTTAGTTTGATAAATCCACCAACAATCTTATCCAACGTGCCAAAGGTTAGCGCATTTACAATTGCATAACCCCTGGTAAATACTAACGACGTACCGGCAGTAAACGCAGCTGCGGCTGCTTCTAACGCTGCTTTTGCTCCAATTTTCGTTGCAAGCTTAACTGTCTGCTTCCACATAAACTTTTTGAAAGCTTCTAGTGCTTTTTTCTGTAAAGCGGCTGGCAATCCTGCGTATTTATGGAACTTTTGCCACTTATCTATTATCCATTTATTTCCTGGCGAATTCATTTTTTCAAGTCTAGAAAGTACAGCATGTGCGCGGACTATATTTTTCGCCTCACTGGAATTCTTGTCTTTAATAGTATTCCATGTATTATTCAAGTGATCTCGAAGTGCCTTTATACCTTGCCTTGATTCCTTAGAATTTACGTTTTCAAATAAACTCCCGAATGACTTACCTTTAAAGAAAGTAGCATTTGCACTTCCTGCTGCAAACATTGTGCCTAAATCTTCAGAACGAAAAAGCCCACCAACAAATTTATCTCTATACATTGCACCGTAACCAGACGCCATGTGAAGTTTGTGTGCATGGTATTCACCATTGAGCAGTCCTTTCGCAGCATTAACAGGGTGATTTACATAAATTCTATACGCTAGTTTTTGAGCACTATTTGCATTTTCTGAAACTAAGAACATAGGTTTTGCAAATTGAGCGACAGCAGCTTCGTAATTTTTAACTGTTTTACCAGTAAGTACGTTATCGACCTTATCAACGCCATAGGCAAATTTCAATAATCCGTTTGCTTTTGATCCATCATCTTTAGAAAGCATGAACGATTTTGCATTGTTCTGACCAAATGCTTGAAATACATCAACCCCATACTTTGCCACTAATGGACCAGTACCTGTCCATCCACCAAGACCATTAATCAACCCTTGGAATCCCTTCGCATCACCAGCTATAACCATTACAGGGGTAATTATTTGATTCAGAGGAGGGAGTGATGCATTTCGTTCCAATCCATAACGTATTTTTTCAGCTACCGTCATATTACCATCAAAGAAAGGTGACCTGGCAGCAGCACTTTCAATGGCATTTGCAGCACGTGGCTTCCCTTTACTTCGTAGTGAGGCACCAAGCCCTGCAGCTCCTAACTGCACAATACCCGTAAGATCGGTTGGTACTGTTATATTAAGACTTGCATCTGCAAGTGAAGCACTTGAAATACTACTTAATGGTTGCTTTCCAGGACCAAACGTTTTTTTTGGCAAAGCTTTTTCAGTTGCTGCACCAAATGTTTTAATAAGTCCTGTAAACTCAGTATCATTCAAAACTTTAGATTCAAATGCAGCAATATTTGATTTCAAATTTGCTGAATAAAGCGCATTTGATTTAGCTTTAGCTAACGCTGCTTGAAAAGATGCTTGTAATACATCTCCATCACTGGTTGGTCCATTGAATAAATCTTTTTGAGATTTTACTAAAAGAAAATTACCATTCTTGTCTCGTTGATCAAATATATCAAAAAAAGATTCTGCTTTGTTATAACCTGGTTTACCAGCAACCCGTGAATTGTATTCTTTTCGAACTTCTTCAAAAAGGTCTTTTTGCGTATATGAAGTAAACTCATCTCGCTGCTTCTGATCAGTTATACCGCTGTACATTGACAGTGCAGAACCAGCTACTAACGAAGCTTTATTTTTAGCCTCTACAACAGTTTTTGCATCTAGGTTAAGGTTAAGCGCAGCGGTTGCAAAAGGGTTTTTGTCATCTATAACACCGACTTGGACATTCTTTGTTAGATTGTTTGGTATTCGAGCATTGACAACAGTTGCGGCGATATCATTCGGAATACCTTCTTGTGAAGTCATCATCCAATAATGAGCTGCATTTTGTGCCGATTCACCTACTCCAGCCCAGAATTTTACATTTCGAATTTTCTTTATATTTTCCCAATATGCAGCAGCTGCTGCATCCGCTATCTTTTTTGGATCACCTATTATCGCATCATTTGGGTTACCAAATTCAATTTTAGCTTCGGCATCAATGGTAGACGAATACCCTCCCTGCATGGATTTCTCGTATGCGTTAGGGAGTGTCGTTGTTCCTAAATTATAGGTAATTGTTGGTAATAATTGAGCAATATCAAAAGGCAAAACCTGTTTTGCATTTAGTTTTCCTATGGTAGTTTTCTCTGCGACATAGCCATAAACAGTATTAGTGACATTTTCAAAAACAGCAGGATTAGCCCCTATTGCCGAACCCAATTGAACCATACTAGTCGCCAACGCATCACTAACTTTACCAGCTACAAAATCTGGTGCTGCAGTTTCTCCATTTTTCTTTCCTTCCTGCTTACCAACACTTAAAATGGCATCATAAAACATCCCCAACGCACTCATTGATGTGTCACTATTTGATGCCACGGCTAAAGTAGGTTTTTAACTAAATAATGAACCAGCTAACGGGATCTTTTGCAATTGCTTCATCGTTGCTTCGTTCAACTTGTCTAATCCTTGACCAGGCTTACCAGAAAACATATCAGCAACAACTGCTGGGATTCCAGGAATCATATTAAACAAAACCATAGCAACAATAGCTTGAGGAGAAATCATATTTACTAAGAAGCCACCAATATTTGTTGGTAATGCACCACCACTGATTGCCGCTGTTGGGTCTGCACCTACAAAAGCACCTCCTGATGCACCATTATTTATAGCTGTCTTGATAATCACGAACATAGTTGCATTTACGGCAGCAAACATAATTGGAACTGTAATCGAATTTCTGAACATTTTAAGCAACCAATCTTTAACTGCTGTTGATTTTCCTGGAATCGATGAAAATACAAAGACAATTGGCGCCATTATGACATCAATAACCATAATAATGTAGATTTTGACAGCTGCCCACCAAATACGAATACTTGCTGCCAATAAAACTACACCTGTAATCGCGCGAACTAACATATACATTGGTATGTTAGCAATATTCGTACCTGTAAAAACGACTAATTTTCCTGCTACTGTTGCCAACCCAGCTAAAACGGAAGGACCATCACCTAATCCAAATGTTGTCCCCAGAATACCACCTGCTGATTTTAATGTGGTTGCAGCATTTGCAGCAAAACTTGCGACATCACCTGCCAAAAGAACCACAACTGCTTTGGCAAAGAGGCCGAATGGATCGTTGATATTTGTAATTGCAAAGGTTCCGATCTGAGTGTTAATTAACTTCAAAATAAAGTTGTCTGACCCTAAATTGCTCCAAACGACCATAATAAACAGATTGGCAATAATGAGAATTAACGCTTTTGATAGGTTTACAAAGAAGGCGCCAAGGGCAAAACTTGCGAGTGACATTATTGAAGCGAGGACAACATTTTGCAATGCCATTGAAACTGACACAACCAATTGCCCTGATATTCGAGTTCTAAACATTACCATAAATCCACTGATTATAAGTACAATAACAACCATTATCATTGCAATTGAAAAAGATGCTCCCCATAAGGTAGCTATCCCAAAGCTTGTCCAAATTCCAAATGTACCTTCACAACTAGGAGCTGTTCCAAAAAATCCTCTTTCACCACAATCCATAGCGTATGCTGTACTTTGGGTAACCTCTTTTGGAAGCAGCATATTTGCGTAATATCCACCAATGTTTTCGGATGGGCCATTAAGCATTGCTTGGTACATCCCGTCACTTGCCATTTGCACTGTACCTGGAGACATATCTTTTTCCATGTACTCACTTAGCGTACATCCGACATATTTACCAAATTCATTAAACAAAAAACCAACGGCTTGATTCGAATTTGTCATAGCGAAATCTGCACCAGTATGTGCTAAGTTAGAAACTGGTTGATCTTCATCATACTGTTTTGCTACTTGTTCGTTAACATCTTTATAACCCCGTTGATAGATGTTTTGATCTGCTCCACATGCTGCCTCAACTGGTTTAAAGGCACCTCCAAGGGATAATATAACAACTGCTAATACAAGAAATTTGCTGACTGTTTTCATAGTTGATTCTACTTGGATTTTCTGCGCTTTGTCAACAAAGGAGACAAGAATGAAAATATATTCTTTGCGCTTGTTAAATACATCTGCCCTGGACCGTTCATAAACTCTACAATAACAACTTTTAACTTCTCATAATAAGTGACAATTTCCAATAAGGAATCAAGTTTAGGGCTGATTTTTCCAAGTAAATACAGTACATACCCCAATGTACCGATTAACAAAAGTAACGCTATTATTCCTAAAATTTGGAGGGTAACTTGTAATTCAATCATGATGGGCAGTAATAATTTATTTTCCTTGCAATCTTTGAACTTCAACAATAATTTGATAGACGAATTCACCAACTACTGGTATTGCTTTGACCCGTACAACGATAATACCTAGCACGAAAAATAACAATGCGGCGCCAAGAATCGTACCAATTCCCCAACCTATACCACCGACTAAACTATCGGTAAAAATCTTAAACTTTTTTTTATCAATGTATAGCTCTTGAGACTTCACAAGACAGTATAGCAGATTTCTGACCTATTTCTCTATCTTTGCTAGGACGTCGTTAATTGCAACAATTGTATACTTTGTCCCATCGACATCGACTTCTGTTCCTGCATATTTTGAGTAAATGACCCAATCACCTTTTGAAATTCCACGTTCTGCAATTTTCTTTGAAGTTCCAACTTCAACAACTTCTGCCATATTCGGCAACTTATCTTCTTTCGCTGTTTCAGGAATAAAAAGTCCTGATTTTGTCTTTACTTCAGGTTCTACATTTTTGAGAACGAGATATTTTGCTACTGGTTTAATTGTCATAACGGAATTTATCAATTTATACGATGGGATAGTATAGTATTGGCAGTCTAACCAGTCAAGTGCTAAATGACTTTTTAGGTACGTGCAACTGAAAAACATTTACGGTATAATTCCCGAATTGGAGAGGTGTCTGAGTGGTCGAAAGAGCTCCCCTGGAAAGGGAGTATACCCATTACGGGTATCGAGGGTTCGAATCCCTCCTTCTCCGTTTTTATATTTTTCTCTCCCTCCCTGTTCGAAACAAACCAGTTGTTTCTCACGACGGTCGTGATTCGAAAAAATATAAAAACGCTTAATTAGGGGAGGGAAAATATAAAAAATGAAGGGATGAGAA
>CAZCKT010000045.1:0-7379 GCA_964499355.1 uncultured Candidatus Saccharibacteria bacterium
GAATAAAAAATAAGGCTAAAACAAAAGAAATAACAGAATAAATACCATGCATTGTTTCGTCCTTTAGAGAGATCGATTTTTGATCGGAATGCTCACCTGACCGTTTGGATTCACTACGTAGGGTGGTTTTTTGTTTCGAGTATTTTTGAGTATTTTTTAATTACTTTTTATCCTTTGCCATAAAATAAGTATGTTCTAATTGT
Organism: uncultured Candidatus Saccharibacteria bacterium; assembly: GCA_964499355.1. Lineage (GTDB taxonomy): Bacteria > Patescibacteriota > Dojkabacteria. Next base: position 204 of record CAZCKT010000045.1, read on the forward strand.
AGCACTTTATTTACTTTCTCATAGTAAAAATACTACAACACAGTATTGGGTTTAGTTGTAGATTGCAGAATATATTGTCCTATATATAATGGACGAATATTAAAGTAATTAAAAAAGCTTTAAAACTGTAAAAGACAATATACTATGTTTGAAAACAGTAATAATTCAACAAAACAGCTAAAAGACAACATTCGGTCAGATGACGGAATAACTTATTTTAGAAGCATATTTTTACAGGCTGAAAAAATTGTTACAGCCATATTTATGGTCTCAGACCATTTACCAACTTCAGACCATATTAGAGAATCTATTAGATCAAATGCCTTACATGCACTAGAAGAGTTGCTAAGTGCGAAAAATAGTATGGAATTAAGGAATGTCCTTAACACAAACATACAGGATATTTTTTCAGTTATTTCTGCGAAGCTTCGTATTGCTGGAACATTAGGAATAATCTCAAATAAAAATATAACGCTACTTTTAGAGGTTATTGATGCTTTTCATAAAAAAATTCGTTTATATTACGAAAGGAAAAATGAGCGCGGTGGAGGAGAAGATACCCCATACTTTTTTGGTGAATATGTTTTGACGAAACAATTGTTTAATGAGCCATTCGTAGGTAATGACTATGTTGAAAAAGTAGCGGATGAGCGAGGTTATTTTAAAGGACATGAGAATAAAGGACATATTATTTCAAAAAATGGTATTAACAATGATAAAATTAATCTTGTCTCTAATAACACAGAAATTGAAAATAGGAAGCCATTACAAATTACAAAAAAGGACATAGGTTTAAAAATAAATAGAAGGAATAACATTTTAAGCATTATAAAGGACAAAAGAGAGGTTACTATAAAAAATATAACTGAAATTATAAAAGACTGTAGTGAAAAGACAATTCAAAGAGAGTTGAATACGCTTGTTGGTGAAGGTGTATTGAAGCGAGTGGGTGAAAAACGATGGAGTCGATATTCTCTAAAATAGGACCATGTTTTGTAAGTATTTTGTTGCTACTACGTCACCACTAGAGTAATTGCATTGTGTAAAAATCCGAAAAATATTACCTGTATATAAGGTATGAAAATCGGTTGATTTTTTACACTTTTTATGTAATTATATGTATTCTGGATAAGTGGGTATTTTGGATACAAAATATTCGGTTATCCACATTATGTTTCTTTGTTTCGATAGGATGCAAAGGATATAATGGAGTGGTGCATCACGTTGCGCTTTTTGTCGTAATGATGCACTTGTTTGTATGTGCTTTATACTGTGCATTTTTGGATAGGAAAAATGTACAACACAAAGCATCACGGTACGATCATTGAAAACAAGATAGGCAGATGAAGTGTGATACTGACACTTCTTTTGTTCCGCGAATGATTTACATTTTCGGTTGTGTTTTCAGATATACCGTATCGGCCATGTCGACACGGCAGATAAATCCACTATTCCATATACATACTATATGTATATGGAATAGTGGTGTGTGACACATTTTATGTTGTGGCACACCTCATGTTTTTAAAACTTCTTGTATAGCAATATATAAGTAAGTGAGATGCACATCAGGTTGGTTTTGTAGTCGTGCGCTAATGCACAACTACACGTCGAAGCTAACATAATCGTGCATTGCGTGCGTATGATATGAATACTCGTATATATGACACGCATTAGTTTAGTTTATTTATGAACAAATTCCTTAAATCTAAAACTGTAAAAGCAGCTTTGGGTTTGGTGGCAGTATTCGCTTTTGTTGGCGTATACTCAGCTAGTGCATACACTTTCACTACTACCCTTAAAATGGGTTCAAAAGGTGAAGCTGTACGTCAGCTCCAAATCGCTTTGAACGCATGTTCAGACACCATGGTTTCTTCTACAGGCGCTGGTTCTCCAGGTTCAGAAACTACTACCTTTGGTAGCAAGACAAAGACCGCAGTTATGAAGCTCCAAGCTAAAGCTGGCCTTTCACAGGTTGGTCAAGTTGGTCCAATGACTCGTGCTTTCTTGAATGCTAATGGTTGTGGTACAGGAACTGGTAACACTGGTGGTAACACTGGTGGTAACGTAGTAGCTGGTCAGATTACTGCATCAGTTGCTCCAGATTCTCCAGCAGGTCTTACTCTTGCTGGTGGTAGCGCATTCAATCCAGTCATCAAGATTCGTCTTGCAAACGGTACTTCATCTCCAGTAAATCTTACTGGTTTGAACCTTACCAAGACTGGCTTTATGAGCAATACAAATGTAACTGGTGTTTCTGTCTATGATTCAGCAGGTATGCAACATGGCAATACTGTAACCACTCTTGGTGCAAACGGTGTTGCAATGATGACATTCTCAACCAATCCAATCACAATTCCAGCAAATGGAACTACTGATGTTTGGGCAAAGATCAACCTCTCATCATCAGCAACTTCAGGTACAGTAGGTCTTAGCGTTGTTTCAGCTTCTGATATCATGCTTTCATCAGGTACTGCTGGCGGTTCATTCCCAGTAGCAGGTGCTCAGATGACTGTTGTTTCAGGCTCAAGCTCACTCGCTACTGTTACTCTCGATGTACAAGCTTCAGCTGTTGGTGCATCAGGAGCAACACTCAATGTTGACTCTGCATCTTCACAAGAGATTTCAAAGTTCCGCATTGCTGAGACTTCATCAAATGAAGACATTAAACTCTACAGCCTTTCACTTTGGAACAACGGTAATGCTTCAGGATCTGACTATCGTGATGTACAACTTCTCGATCAGACAGGTAATGTTATTGCAACCGCACAACCAAATGGTAACGTTGTAAAGTTCAATCTTTCAAATCCTTTCTTGATCACAAAAGGTCAAACCAAGGATTTCACTGTACGTGCAACAATCATTGGTGGTTCAACACGAACTATTCAGTTCACAGTTTACAATGACTATGATCTCGATGTTCGCGGTGTAAACACTGGCGTAAGCATTCTTGCTACTGCTGCAGGTTCAGTTGATTCTTCATTCCCAATTGGTGATACATCATCAACTTACAACAAGGTAACTATCGGCCAAGGTTCACTTTCATTCAGCAAAGCATCTGATTCAGGTTCTTCTGCTGTAGCTCCTGGTACTGAAGTTGTTCTTGCTAAGTTTATTGCAAAGCCAACTGGTGAAGATATGGAAGTTCGTGGTATCTCATTTGGTATCACACAGAACGCTGCTAACAAGCTTACAGGTACTGTATATGTAAAGGTTAATAACCAGATCGTATATAGCGCAGCTGGTACTGTTGCAAACTTTGCAACTGCAGGTACTAACACTGTAACTCGCACGCTCTCTTCATACCCAATCTTGACAGGTGGTGTTAATAACACTGTTGAAGTTGTTGCTTCAATTGATTCTTCAGCAACTTCTTCAAACAACTTCAAGGTTAACCAGTTTGATATCACTTCAGTGAAGCGTTTGATTTCAAACGACATCACTGATCCTTCTGTAGGTGCTCAGGACGGTAATACTCGTACTGCACAAGCAGCGAGCCTTAACGTAACCAACCTTGCAACTCCAGTTGCAAGCTCAGTGGTAACTGGTACTTCAGGATTTGAGCTCGCTAATATCGAACTCAATGCTGGTTCATCTGGCGAAGATGTACGCGTTTCAACAATCACCATTGGTGATGCGAAGAACGCAACTGCAGCGTATGCAGACATTGCAAACCTTGTTCTCAAGGATGCATCTGGTAATACACTTGCAACTTCATCTTCAACTTCAACAAACGCAGCAACTGTTGCATTCAACTTCTCAAGCCCAATTATCGTTGCTAAGGGTTCAACAACTACCCTCAAGCTTTACGGTGATGTGATTGGTGGTACTGCAACTGGTTCACACACATTTACTGCAACAGCAGTAACTGCAACTGGTAAGGATACTGGTAGCACTGTATCTGTAAGCCCAGCTGGTAATGGTCAAACAATGACTATTACTTCAGGTGGCTCACTTGCAATGTCAACTGTATCTGGTTCTGGAGCAACTCCAGCTGTTGCTCAGCTCGTGAATATCAACACTACCGATGGTGTATACCTTGCATGGAAGTGGACTTCACAGTATGAGTCACAGAAGATCACTAGTCTCAAACTTAAGGCTACTGGTACTGCTCTCTCACAGAACAACATCAAGAATATTCGCCTCTATGCTAAGAAGGGAACCTTCACTGCATTCCAGAGCGATGCAACAATGTTTGCACAAGCAAATCAGTTCTCTGATTGTACATCTGTAGCTAATACATGTACTTTCACTTGGACAGCAGGTGATAACCTTCTTCCATTCACAATTGATCCAAATTCAGGCGTAACTGTATGGGTCAAGGCTGATATTCAGGGTGAAAACATTGCTAAGCTTGGTAACGACTTCTACATGTCTGTAACAAACGACGGTACTGATGTTGTTGCTAAGGGATCAACAACTGGTTCAACTACAAGTTCAATGACAGGTAGCGCAAGCAACACTTCAGGTGTTACTCGCATCGTGCCATTCCAAGTAGTTGTTTCAGGTGTAAGCCCAACTGATGGTTCAAGCACCACTACTTCAATTGCCGCTGGTACACAGCTCGGTCGCTTCAAGGTTATGAATAACGGTACTCAAATCACTTTGACTGATGCTACATTCACTAACTCAGGTACCCACACTGGTACAAATGCTCGCTATACGCTCTATGCTTCTAGCGAAAATTCAAGCGACTACACTACAAACAGCCTTGAAGTAAGCGGTACTGACACTGTTGCATTTGGCTCACTCACTACTTCTATCACTATTAATGGTGGTTCATATCGCTACCTCACCGTAGTGCTCTCAACCGCTACAAGCGTAACAACTGGTGACTCATTCGGTCTTTCAGTTGCAAGCTTGGGTGATCTTAAGTACAGCGTAGCTGAAACAGGTCTTGGTTATGATGCTGAACAGGACGGTGATCTCACTGGTACTGTTACTGGTCTCTATGTAGACGGCAAGCCAAGCCTCGGTACTCTCAATAAGCAATAATTATTATTGCTGAGTAGTAACACAGGTAACTGTGGCAAAAACACCCCCCAAAAAGGGGTGTTTTTGTTTTTTGGGGAATATGGTAGGGTAATGGTATGAAAAAGATTCAAGAATGGTTGAAAGCTCATAGAAATGTTCTTTTTAGTTTGATTGGTATTATTGTGCTTTCGGGTATTGTGTTTGTTTTTTCAGGGAAACGCACGCACACTCCAAGTGATGAAGTTGAATTAATTATTCCGCCCGCAACAAGTAAAGAAAGTGTACCAACTGAGGTTAAAAAAGATACAGTGCTTTCAAAAACGAAACTTGATACCGCAGGGAAATTCTATCAAGATAGCAACTATGATGAAGCGCTTAAAGAAGTGAATGCTTCACTTTCTGCAGATAAGACAAATGCAGAAGCTTGGTATATGAAATCACGTATTCTTGTTAAACTCGGTGATTTAAATCAGGCATTCACTTCTGCAAATAATGCAACTACGTATGCCAAAACCGACACAACCTATTGGAAGTGGAAGATTGAACTTGCAAAGATGATTAAAGAAAAACAAGGTGTTGGGGTGGCAGACACTTCATATCGGTCTACGATCGAACCACTCTATAAAGACGCCCTCCTTGCAACAGATACTGATATTGAAATAGTAATGCCGTATGCGATTTTCTTGGAAGATGTTGGTGATAAGGTATTGGCAATACAGTATTGGGAAAAGGCGATTGAGATTAATCCTTCAGCAAAATCATCATACGAAGCAAATATTGCAAATTTGAAGTAGTAAGTAATAAAAAAGAACGGATTTTTATCCGTTCTTTTTTATTGTACAATTGTTTTAAACGTTCTTAAACAAAACAATATGAAAACGCATAAAAATATGCTCGTGTTACTGTTGAGTTTGTTTGTTGTGATATGTAATGCACAACAATGGCAACCAGTTGGTTTTGGAATGAATGGTACTGTAACTGCATTAGTAAGGTATAACGGAACCATTATTGCAGGAGGTACATTTACCCAAGCAGATGGCAATACAACAATTCGTGTCGCTGAGTGGAATGGGGTAACATGGAATTCATTTGGTAATTTCAATGAAGCAGTTCTTTCGCTTTGTGTATATAACGGAGAGTTGTATGCAGGTGGTCGATTTACTGTCGTTGGAGGCGTCCCAGTAAGCCATATTGCAAAATATGATGGAACGAATTGGGTTGAAGTAGGTGGAGGAATTAATGATGATATTACAAGTCTGTTTGTATATCAAAATTTATTATATATTGGGGGCTCGTTTCTTTTTGCAGGTGGGATGAGTAATAATTGTATCGTTGCGTGGAATGGTACTAATTGGATTTCTTGTGGTATAGGAATTTTACCCTCGTTACCACCAGTTTCTTCAGCAGTTTCGTGCCTAGTAGAATATCAAGGTAAATTATATGTTGGTGGGTTATTTCCAGGTGCTGGTAGCATTACATCACAAAATATTGCTTGTTGGGATGGAGTAAACTGGATTGACCCAAGTCCAAGTGTAGGTGCAAACAGTCAAATTCTTTCTCTTGCTGTCTATAATAATAAATTATATGTAGGAGGTGACTTTTCTTATTTTGACGGTAATTTTTATCCAAGCATCGTTTCGTTTAATGGGCTTTTGTGGACATCGGTTTCATCTGGCCTAAACATGAGAGTCCGTTCGATGACATCTTGTGATGGTAAGTTGTATGCATCGGGCGCAATTATTCCAAATGGAGGTCAAACTGTCGGCTATATTGGCGCGTGGGATGGTATTGCTTGGCAACAAGTGGATACAAATATAAACAATAGCCCCTACGTACTTTATAACGATACGATTGCGAGCATTCTTTATGCAGGAGGTAATTTTACGAATGTGGCAGGTAGTGGGGATGGTAATTATGTTGCACAGTGTTATTATGGATCACCACTTCCAGTTACGTTAGTTGATTTTACTGCTAAATGTGAAAATGAATTTGTTGTTATTCGTTGGTCTACAGAGTCTGAAGTAAACAACAGTCACTTCATACTTGAGCGCTCCTTAGATGGAGAAAACTTTGATTTAGTTGCAACGTGCCCTGGCAACGGTACAACATCTGAAATGCATAGGTATGAATATCTAGATACTTTTTTACCCGAAAGCACTTTTTATTATCTATTGGTTCAATATGATAATGACGGAGATTTTT
>CAZCKT010000046.1:0-4659 GCA_964499355.1 uncultured Candidatus Saccharibacteria bacterium
GTCTATTCCGCAAATTGCACAAACAGAGTGATCACCACTTGGATTATATTTTTTTGTAAAACTACCAATAACGCCTTCCTCAAAAAAGCACCAGGAGAGCTTTTTCGTTTTCTCCTCGTAATCTATCCGTATATCACCAATCATTGGATTAATCCCCAATGTTTCAAGTTTTTTCTTTAATTTACTAGAAAGCATTTCAAATTTTTCAGGAGATTCTGTAAAATAGTCGTATATTTGTTTTGAAACATTGTCATGTTCAGGCTTTTTAAGAAAATGCAGGATAGATAAATGACGGTTGATCTCTGCTCCAAGTTCTACAACTAAATCTGCATCATCCTGAAATTTTTTCTTAGACTCTAAAACTTGGTGGATCGCAGTACCGATAAAGAGGTCAGCTGCCATTTCAGCTTGAATTGGCAATGGAACTGGTTTAGTTTCCCGGTGCCAAAGACTTAAGCCATGAAAATTTTCTAACATTGAGCTTGTGTCCCGTATACCAACTGGCGTTAAGACATCGTTTACTCGGTCTATGATGTCATATCCTTGGACAACTGCCAGCTGAGTGAATGTTTTCAGAAATTCATAATAATTTGTTTGAATAGCTTGTTTAGTTGGAGAAACTCCTTCTTCACGTTTTGGTTTTCTGCATGTGCGATCAGGTAACAGCTCTATACGTGGATACGTTGTCGCGTTAACGATGTCGTTTCTTAGATCTGAAGACGAAATACCCATAACTCTACAATACTATGACTGGGCAGTGTAATCAGTTATTCTAACACAATACTAATGACGGTTATTTTTTCTATAAAATCGTGATCTTTTTATCAATTTCAGAAATTGACTTCACAACGGCATCAGCCGATGAAAAATCTTGATCTTTTGTATGACTGTTTGGTATAGCAATACAGTACATATTTGCGCTTTTCGCTGCTTTTACACCTGTTTCAGAATCTTCAATAACGACACAATCTTCAGGCTTTAAACCAAGCTTTTGTGCAGTTAGTAGATAAGGCTCTGGATCTGGTTTATGTTTAGTACAGTCTTCTTTGACGACAATCACCTTAAATGCGCTGAGTAAGTCTACTTTCCCAAGGAGTAACAAAGTCCCCTCACGTGCAGCAGAGGTTGTTAATGCTATTGCTTTGCCCTCCGAATGCAATCGTTTTATATACTCAATAACATCTGTGAAAAACGGAACATTATCAATATTATCGTAATAATACTTTCGTTGAATATTGCGGAATTCATCAAAGTTAAAATCCCATTTACTAAGTAAATATTCTTTAATTGTATCTATACTTTTTCCTGCCATTAAAGGAACATCTTTTTCGGTTGCATTAATTCCTAGAGCTCGAAGTCCATAGAGCATCGAATCTGCAATAGCTGAGTCAGTATCGATAATAACTCCATCACGGTCGAAGATTATTGCTTTTGCTTGGATCATACATTTTAAAAATATTTTAACGATATTTGTATTATAATCTATTATGGTAAATTACAATGAATTATTTGCGGAAAAATCGAGATTGATTCAAGGTTTATATTCAATTCCAAAAGTAATTGACCTGGAATGGATACGTGCAATGTTCTTAGATAATAAAAGCTCGTTTTTTATCTGGGGTTGGTGCTATCGCAATATTACCAATTCACAATTTTTAAAGAACGTTACTTCAAGTGATTTGTCAAAAATTTCTTTTGATGATGAAACATCATTTCCCCCCGAATTACCTATAGGGTTTAATCCAAGCAACCTCTTAAATGCTACTAAGAAAGTTCCGTTAGGTGTCGATCAATTACATGACAAGGGGATAAATGGTGCTGGCATGTCAGTAGCGATTATAGACTCAGCATTTGTACCTCATATTGAAACTGAGCACTCTGAATTTGAATACTTTGTAAATTCTTCAATAGCGTCCGAGCATTTTCATGGTTTAATAACTTCTACTATTCTTGCAGGAAAATACTTAGGCATTGCCCCAAAAGCCCGATGCAACTTTTTTACAATATCTCAAATGACTGCGGAACGAGACGATGAACTTATCAATGGGCTATCAAAAATATATGACAAAATAAATAATGGTGAAAATATTTGTGTCGTAAGTCTTTCGATGCCATATCCGAAGACGACTAAAGATGAATATTACGAAATGGTTAATAAACTTGATGAAATCGGTTGTGTGGTTATCGATTCTGTTGAATTCAACAAGGAGTTTATATGTGCGAGATTCACGTCAACTGATTTGTCAGATTTAGAAAGTGTTGATCTTAACGATTGGCAAAGAGAAGGCGAATGGCTGCAATTGGCTGAAGCAAGAATTGCTATACCGAGCGCAGGAAGAGCACTTCCTTTGTGGGGAACAAGAGATCGATATCATTTCTGTGGTCAAAGTGGAGTTAGTTGGTCGATTCCGATTATTGCGGGTTTATATTGCTTAGCAAGGCAAATTAATGCTGACATAAAATACGCTGAGTTTATACAGCTTATAAAACAGACTGCTTATACAAATAAATCGGAGCTAAAAATCATAAACGTAGAAAAACTATTTGAAGTAATGCAGTAATTATTCGCCTTTCTTCATCACGTCAATACTCGCTTTAACCAATTTCTTTACCAATTCAACCGGCAGCTTTTTATCAAGCGGGAAACTAACGATCGACTTGGTCAATTTATATTCATTTAACTCTCTTGCGTGGTTTTCTATAACTGGTGGAATGACATGGAGGCGTAAGAATTGTTCGCTAACACTAAACCACGCGAACATTCCGTTATATTTATAACCTTGATACGAATATCCTGGAATTCCGAAATAACTGGTCGTTTCGATAGATCTAACAGCACAGGACTTAATGACTGCACGTATTTCTTCGAGTTTTAACTGAATATCTTTTGAAAATGTAACAATATATTCTTCTACACCACCAAGAATAATTGTTTTATTTGTTGGCATTCGTCTCTATTTCTTTGGTTCAAATTCGACTGTCCATTCGATGCCGTATTTGTCTCGAAACATGGCAAAATATGAACCCCAAGGACTTTCCTCTATTGGCATTTCTACTTCACCACCTGCCGAAAGTCCTGTAAAAATTCTGAGTGCCTCTTCTTTGCTTTCTGCAGTTATGGCAATTTTTGATCTGTTTTCGCGTTCATTAACACGTCCCATACTTTCGGGAACATCGTTTGCAATGAGTACATTGTTACCAATCGGCAAAACAATACGCATGATTTTATTTGCTTCGCTATCAGCAACGGGGAATTCTGGGCTAGCGACATCTTTAAACAAGACGACTTTCTGGAATTCACCACCAAATACTGATTTGTAGAAGGTAAATGCTTCTTCCGCATTTCCATTGAAGTTGATGTATGGATTTATTGTTGCCATTAATTGGTTTGATCTCAGATTATATGTGTAACTATAATAGCAAAACAGTAACAGAATATATAGGAATTATTCAGCACTTGCTTTGAATTGATCGACATTAGGGAATTCAGTTGATAATCGTTTGAAAACAACGTTACCTTGGATATTTCTAATATCTCCTTTTAGTTCGTACATTACTTTCCCATTAACTTCACAAACTTCAGCCATTAATGCTCTTATAGCATCATCGACCATCCCATTCATATCAAAACTATACTTGAGTTGCTGAAACAGAAAATCAATTTTGTTTACTGCTTCAGAAAACTTTGAATGTAAACTCGAAACAGTCTTGTTAGCCCGCAGTAATGAACTGATAGGGAGTTTTGGCGATTCAGAAGTATCCAGTATCATGTATGTTGCTCCAGCCGCTACTACAATACTCATTTTGGCTCCGTTTGGGTTATTTTCAAATACACCAAGATCATGAAGTAATGAATACGGATCGGTTTCATCACTGGGATGAGAATGTATAAATGCAAGCACAGGAGCTCTCAGAAAGGAGCGTGTCATATAAGGGACAATAAATGCGTTTGTTTCACTTCCTGATTTCGGGGTCGTAAAATTTTTTCTCCCTTTATCGTCAACATAAATATAACCAACATGCTCGACTGCGCGCTTTTCTTGAGAATCGAGAATTAACTTCAAATAATCAGCAACATCCTCTGGAACAGTAACCTCTTCGGGCATATTCATTACATTTGGACGATCAACCCCTATAATCTTTTGGTATTCTTCAGTGTTCTTTTCAGTGTAAACAGATGGACCTAACGGAAGTTTTATTTTTTTATCGTGGTTCCCGGACATCAGACTACATTATGGCCTTGTCGAGTTACTTATTCAATAGGAAGAAATTGTTCAGAGTGAATTCCTTTCGTTGAATCCATTACTTTCACTTTCTCAATGGTAAATTTGTACATTGTACTTGATGCAAATTCTGACACCAGCTCTGGGATCGCCGCGAATTTTTGCTTTGAACCAACAAACTTCTTTGCATACAAAGCAACAACGGTTGCCATTTCTGCAAGATCGGTAACACGAGACACTGTTCCTAAGCATTGAATCCCCGACTTCTCGGAGTAAGTACTTCCTGGAGTATACACACTGATTGCTGCCGAAGGATTCTTTTGGAGTGCAACACTGTGCACGCTCGCGGTTCTACTTTTAAAATACAACGTTCTATTATCTGTCGTAACGTAAAACGCAGTACACACATGGGGTAGATTATCTTTTACTACTGCCA
>CAZCKT010000046.1:4669-7283 GCA_964499355.1 uncultured Candidatus Saccharibacteria bacterium
AGTGAAAAGATGAAGTTTGAAGAGAGTACGTTATTAAGGATTTCTTTTTCATCATTATTCATATGGGGAGTATAGCGGAAAATATATCAAACAGGAAAATGTCAATATTAATTGAGTTGAGAAAGAGCCTTTGCAAAAAATCTTTTGAGTCTATTGATTGGCTTGTTTTCACGCTTAAGTCGCTCGGAAATCTGCAATTTTAGGTCACGAATAAATTCTGCTTTTCCTGTTACTTCATCATATTCTGGGTCACTGGACTCTATTTTGCCTTCTCTTAGCGCGATAGACATACTTTCACAATCTGCAATTGATAAGGCATTAACGACTTTTATAGCCATTTCCATTGGTTCTTGATAGACAATCCCTTCAGGTATTGTTACCAGATCTCCCTCAGCACTTCGGATAATCGTAGAAAATTTAATTGTATCCATAAACTCAAGTTTGGTATTTTCTGATGAAAGTTTAAGCGCCTTTTGTGTGGGAATAGTAATCGTAAACAAGGCCGTTTCGTCAGGATTTATACCTTGAACTATATTCAGATTCAATCCAAAGACATTAGCAAGATCACTGCGCTCAATTAGTAGCCGATTTTCATTATTCCCATCGATATCGGCCATACTGTGAAATTCAGCTGCAGACAACAATCGAAACTGTACCGAATCAATATAATTGATGTACTGAATACCAATTTGTTCAATATTACGAACAGCTATTATAATATCGGCTTCTCGCTGTGAGATACGACCTCTTAGTGCAAGTTCTGTAATTAATGCGTTCCCAATTTCGTGCAAAATTCCTGATTGTTCTGGAATGAATACTGTGCCTGAATTTTCGCCTACGTTGAGTACTTTCAGGAGGTCTGCTTCAGGTAATTCATCGACAAGTCGCTTCGCAATACTTTTGAAATTGACCAGATCTGGTCTACCCTCTGGAAGGTATAGGCTAACATCCTTCATGTCTCCGGCAGCAACATCATAATCTACAAGTTGTATACGGTACGGCAACTTACTTCTGAGTTCCGATGTCGCTCGATAAAAGTCCACATTTGGGCTTATCAACAAATAAAGTTGGTTCATCGATAATGGACCGTGTATTTCCCCAATAATTGGCAGCAAAATCTTATCTGGAGATGGATCATCGATAAACTCATGAACAATCAGACCATTAGGTAATTCTCGACCCTTCAAATTCTTAGTCAATGCTTCTTGAACAATCAAATCTGCAACTTCTCTTTTTAAAACGGCTCGGATGAAAAAACGTTTTGCGTACTCGTTAAGTTGTTCCAAGGGATCCTGCTCTTTAGGATTTATTATCCCCTTTTCAAGAAATTTTTGAAGAACAAAGTTTCTACATTCAATGATAGCTTTTTCTTCGAATGCCCTTTTATCGAAACCAGCATCAATATCTGCAATTGCTTCTGAATTTTTTCCTTTATAAATTGCTTGAATAAGGTGGTCAAAGAACTCCACATCAGTTACTCCAATTTCCATAGCGGCTGCGGTTAATACCACAATAGTTTCAGCATATTCTCTTGAGGGAGGAGTAAATGTACAGTAAGTTTCTGCCCTGCACATTCGGTCAATTTGCCAATCAATTTTGGTTGCTCCATCAATCGTTGTGTCATTGCAATATGCCCACGCTTCATCGAGCCAAACAAACGCTAGAGGTGTCTTTGTATTAGCTTTGACAGTGATAGTATCAGGCCTCTTCACCATCTCATCAATATTAGCATTATCAGTTTGAACTTTTGGTGAAGAATCGGTAGTTGTATTGGTTAAAAAATCAGCGCACTGAGCCCAGTGCAAACGATGAATTTCTTCATGCTTTACAACGCTTGGATAATTGAAGTCTAAAAGCGGATAAGCTCGTTCAGCTGCCCCGACGACTCCAGCAAGAATACCTATTTCTCCGGTGTCGGTTTTATAATGTCCATTGCCATTATTAGGAATGGATTCTTCAACTTTATATTTATCTCTGTCTTTTGGATGTATAAAATTGAGTGGGCTATATTGATCATCAAATTCTATTCCTAATCTAGTTAATTCTTTTTCAATATCTGATCTTATTCTTTTCTGAACTTGTTCTGGTACTCCTCGAATATGACACCATTCAAGTGAATGCGATGTTTTTAATCTAAATGCATTAGTATTACGGAGAGTACTCTCTAACTCTTGCGCCGTTGAATTTTCATTATGTAAGACTCCGACTGCAGTTTCTATTTGGGCCATTAATTCATTTGGCTTATTTTGTGACTCTTTTAGTGGTTCGCCCGCGGGATAATTGCTCATTCTGCATTATTATATCTAGATTACCAATGATTGACTACTGAAATGAATGTCAGATTATTTGTTCAATGCGGAACTTGTGGGTAAGGAACCAGATTTTCTCTTAATATTTACCTTCAATCCAGAAATATAGTCATTCAAACCAAGACTCCAACTATCTTTGCCTTTTTTCCATAAAACGTAATTGCTTAACACTCCATTTAAATAGATTGGTTTACCTTTTACAACAGCACCTTTTTCCGGGACAGACCTACCTAACGAAACATCGTATCGATACCAGCCATCTTTAAGCTTAAATTCAGCAAAGGAGTGTCTCATAGTTGTCACTG
>CAZCKT010000047.1:0-7282 GCA_964499355.1 uncultured Candidatus Saccharibacteria bacterium
CAGTTTTTTTTAGTTACGGTCATGAACCGAATTTTTAGAAAACGATGAAAACTAGGAAGAAGAGAGTTTTTATGAAAAAGAAAATGGCGAGGGATGAAGAAATCCGCGTTAAAAACGTGAGCTACCTCACGTTTTAGCGGGCGGGGACGAGGAGTGTGCGTTTTTGGAATGAAGTGAACAAAAATGCCGCGAGGTGCCCGAATCCTTTCCTCACTACAGCTCTTCTATTTTACCTTCAGTACCCCACTCTGTTCGCTTTAAAGTCCATCTTGGAACTTGAAACTCTATCTGTAAACCTTGAAGTTTTGCCAACTCTGGGAAAATTTCGTTAAAACGCTCTTCGGAAACTCCCATTCCAACCGTCAAATGAATTGGGGTCGACAAATACTTAAAACCAAAAGGAAATTCTGATGATTTCTCTTTTCTGTACTCTTGCACAGCTGCAGCAATTGCAACTCGTTTTTGATTGAGTTCACCTGTATCACCAAATTCCATGAGAATCAGCCCTTTATCTGTTCTAACAAATTTAGCAATTGGCAAAATTATTGACGCCTGAGTTCCTTGGAATTGCTGTTTACATAACGCCAAAATTTCATCTCTATTTTTTGATTGTAAATCTGCATAAATGAGTAGTGTGGCTTTTGGATAAAATGACGAACCAGGGTCAGGAGTTGTGGCAAATTCCGAATGAATTATCTGCACAATTTGAGCTACTCTTCCATAACTTTCACCATTCAAAACTGGCATCGCTAGTGTCGTAGAAGGAAGGAGTTCTTGGTCCTTTAATTCTGGCTGCATGATTTTATTATCTATCTGAGTATCCATAAAAAACTTCAAAAATCGGTCCGATGCCAAAAGCCATACATGCATGAAAGAAGTATTCTTCGAATAGTACTCCGAACCAATAAACGTTTGAAACCGAACTTCTTATCCAAAAGTCACTGTACATATTCGGGAAAAGTAATCTAGTACCTCCCTGCCAAAGCAATACTACCACAAGCATAAGTAAGAAATTTAAAAGAGCTGGCTTCAACAAATCCTTTCGGTAATACAACAAGACAAGCCCTGTCGTAACAATTCCCCAACCTGTAGAAAATATAATGCCTAGTTTAAAGACATTTTCACCAAGTAAAACTGTCAGAAAACCTGTTAGTATGGCAACAATCAATATCTTTTGTCTCTGGGACTGTGAATACTTTCGATTCTTTATTAGTCGTTTTCTAAAAACTTCTTCATATAACGCTGCCGCTATTCCACCATAAAAAAAACATAAAAGAAAATCTTCAATTCCTGCGTTTAAAAATGGTAACTTTATTAACCAAGTTGGTGTCCAATATCTACCGTAGTACCAAAAGTGCTCAGTAAGTCCAAAGATAGTCAAAAAGGTACTTACCTTAATTATCTGACTTCTCAGATCCTTTCTAGCAATATATACAATAAACCATATAATCCCGAGTATAAGAGTTCCTGTTATATAATAATATTGATTTGGTATCATTCAGTAAGAATCCTTTTTAATTTCCTTTATGTTACCATAAAAATAGAAATAATATAATACTTCAACCATGGAAAACAAAAATAAACAATCACTAGCTCAAGAATTCCGAACATTTATATCACGCGGAAACGTCATAGATTTGGCAGTTGGTATCATTATTGGTTCCGCTTTTACCGGAATCGTAAACTCACTGGTCAAAGACATCATTCTTCCTCCGATTGGAGTCATTATGGGTAAGGTGAATTTTGGTGACTTGAAAATCATACTTCAAACAAAAACAGCAACGGCACCAGAGGTCGCCATACTTTACGGAAGTTTAATTCAGAACATATTGAACTTCTTAATCGTAGCACTAGTCGTCTTCTCACTGGTCAAAGGTATCAATGCGATGCAAAAGAAAGAAGAAGCTAAAAAAGAAGTAGTAGATAGCAAAAAAGAAACAGAACTTTCAGTACTCAAAGATATACGAGCAGCGTTAAAGAAAACTAAATAACAACTCTAACTTTTTCAAGAATTTCTCGAAGATCTTCCTTACTTTTGAACGATAAAATCAATCTTCCGCCACGTAACAAAGGTTGAATGTATGCTTTAGTACCGAGCATATCACCAACTTGTTTTGCAATGAGATCGTATTCAACAGTAAGTTTTGTTGCTGATTGCTTAAAACGCTTTCCTCGGCCAAGAAGTCTTCGTACTAACTCTTCTGCCTCACGAACCGAAAGATTATCTCGTTTAATAATCTCGAATGCATTTACAATCAAGTCATCACGTTTAAGTGACAGTAACGCACGAACATGCCCCTCACTAACTTCATTATTCACCAATCCTGACATTACTTCGTAAGGCAAAACAAACAAGCGAATTCTATTAGTTACTACAGTTCTGCTTAATTTGAAACGAAGCGCTAATTGCGCATGAGAAACCTTTTTTGCCTTGCTTAAAAAGTGCAACAACATTACTTGTTCTGCAAGCGACATAAACCCGCCCTCAAGATACCCCAGGATGATCAAGTGAAGGATTTCCATAGGGACGTCATCAATATAGATAATGACTGCTTGCTCGACTGACGCAAGCTTTAATATTCTCAAATACAATTCACCCAAAACAACTTCTGGACCACTTGGAGTTTTAAAACATACCAATGGTAATCGTTGACCATCTTTTCGTACCTCTTCTGCATAGGCAAGCATACTGCTTACCGGCATATTCATCACTGGAACCTTTGGATACACCTTAATAGAATCAACAGGTAAGGTCTGTGTTAAATTTTTATCAAGTGTTTGAACTAATGAAATTCTCATACTATTTATTACTAAGGTTATCCGTATAAGACAATCGCTTAATCAGTTTTGCATCCTCTGGAGGAAACCAAACAACAACTGCTCGACCTTCGATATATTCCTTTGGAACTGCGCCGAAATCGCGAGAGTCTGTAGAATATTGTCTATTGTCACCTATTAAAACATATTGATTCTCTGGTACTTTGTATGGCACGCCTTCACGTATTGTAGATTCTGGTTGAGTTCTAACAGTTGAATCTAGATATGGTTCGTATAGCTCTACATCATTAATCAATAATTTTCCGTTTTGTATGGTAACTGTTTCTCCAGGTAACCCAATAACTCGTTTTATATAGTCTTGTGTCTCAGAATGCTTAAAGACAACGACATCTCCTCGTTGTGGATTCTTTGAAATGTATTGCAACTTATAGACCAAAATGAAGTCATTGTTCTGAAGATATGGGTACATTGAGATACCGTCGATAGCACGGGGACTTAAAACAAAGTACCAGATAATTATAAAGAAAACCCCCGCAAATATGTAAAATTCTAGGGAATCGAGTATTTTTTTGAAAATGTCCATCATAGTAGAATCATCGTAGCACAAATAATGGAGCTTGCCTAGAGATTACATCACGTTTCACGCTGATGAACATTTCGTGATTTTTCCGAAAATTTGGGAACAAACTGAAAAAACTATTTTTTCAAGGTTTGTAGATATTTTGATTAGGAAATCATGCCGCTACGGGGAGTCGGCCACCTTGTAATTCAAGCATTACACTACGCGTACTAGGGTATTACTTCCTCGGCCCCGCCCTACGTCGAATGTACGTTGGTACATTCTTCTTGGGTTTCGACTCCAAAAAATAGTGTGTATATCTGCCGCTACGGGGAGTCGAACCCCGCCTAGAGGATTGAAAATCCTCTGTCCTAACCGATAGACGATAGCGGCAATGGTGAATTATACAAAAAACCATATATTTTAGCAACTGATACGATGATATAATGGCGCGATATGAGTAAAACTGTAGCAATAATCGGTGGTGGCATTGGTGGTCTCGCTACAGCCTGCTATCTTGCTCAATCGGATTTCAAAGTCACAATATACGAAAAGAACGACATTGTTGGTGGTCGAGCTATGTATTTTACTGAAAAAGGATTCTATTTCGACATGGGGCCGTCGTGGTATTGGATGCCCAGTATTTTTGAGAAATTCTTTGCCGACTTTGGTAAAAAGACTTCTGATTACTATCAACTTGAACAACTATCACCGAGCTATCGAGTTTTTTTTGCAGAAAATGATGTCATAGATATTCCAGCAGATAAACAACAGTTTTTTGAGATCATAGAAAAGATAGAAGTAGGAAGTAGTAAGAAACTCGCAAAAATTCTAGATAGTGGCTCTCACCTACTGCAAATTGCGACCGAAAGGTTCTTGTATAAAGATTATCCTTCTTTAGCAGCGATGCTCATTCCTGAACTCGCGATTGAGGGAGTAAAACGCGGAGCTTTCTTCTCACTAGATTCACTCATTAAAAGAAATTTTAAAAACGCAAAGTTGCAAAAACTTGTAACCTGGCATTCTTTATTCCTTGGTGCTAGCCCGAAAAATTTACCTTCGCTCTACTCTTTCATCCTTAATGTTGATTTTGAAATGGGAACATGGTTTCCGAAAGGCGGCATGTATGAAATTGTTAAAGGGATTTCTTCACTTGCTAACGAATTAGGAGTAACAATTAAAACAAATACCCCAATTTCTCAAATCATCACCGAAAATGGCAGTGCAAAAGCAATCAAAACAGAGTCAGGTGAAGTAATACCAACCGATATTGTTATTGGGAACGCAGATTACCATCATATTGAAACTTCGTCGCTAGAAGCAAAAGATCAAACGATTCCAGAAGAAAGGTGGGATAATAAAGTCATTTCTCCATCAACTCTACTGTTCTACATTGGGATAGACAGAAAATTAAACAATTCCTTACATCATAACTATTTCTTTAACTTAGATACTTGGGAAGAACATTTTGCTTCATTGTTTGAAAACAAAAAATGGCCAGAAGGTATTCCTTCATATTATTTCCATGCGACCTCAAAAACTGATTCGTCAACTGCACCAGAAAATGGCGAAAGTTTATTTGTCTTAGTTCCTGTAGCATCTGGTTTGGAAGACTCAGATGCAATTCGCGAAGATCTTTTCAATAGAATTATTAACCATCTCGAAAAATTAACAAATACAGATATCCTCAACAACATCATCGTAAAGCGAATAATTTCTCAACGAGACCAAACACAGTTATACAACGCGTATTTGGGTAATAATTTTGGGCTCGCACAGACCCTCTTCCAAACTGGTGCCTTTAGGCCTTATAATCAGAGCAGAAAGGTTTCGAACCTGTACTATGTAGGACATTACACACACCCAGGAATTGGGCTACCAATGGTTCTTATCTCAGGCTTTGTAACCGCGAACCTTGTAAAGAAGAACCATGAACACTGAACAAAAAAATCTATTCAAGAACGGCAGCACAACATACTTTACCAGTAGCCTATTCTTTCCAAAAAACATCCGAAACGATGTAACCCGCCTATATGCCTTCGTACGAAAAGCTGATGATTTAGTCGATGCAACTCCTCAAAAAATTGAAGAATACGAGAACTTTATGCAGCGATACGAAATCGCGTTTGATCGCAAAAAGAAAAATAAAAATGATTGGCAAAGCGGAGATTTTGTTATAGATGACTATATTTCTCTTGCAATAGAAAGGCAATTTAATCCTTCCTGGACAAAAGCGTTTCTTGAAGCAATGCATGCTGATATTACCAAAAAAACATACAAAACCTTAGAAGAAACAGAATCATATATGTACGGATCAGCAGAAGTCGTCGGTCTGTTTATGTGCAAATTACTCGATTTACCTGAAGCCTCATACCGTGCCGCGCAAAGCCTCGGGAAGGCAATGCAATTTATAAATTTTGTTCGTGATATTCAAGAAGACATTTCGTTAGGCAGACAATATATTCCCCAAGATGAAGTTAAGAGAGTTGGATTAGAAGAACTATCTCAGAATGCTGCCCTCGCACACCCAGAAGCCTTTAAAATGTTAGTTAACAACCAGATCGCATATTTTATCCAATGGCAGTCGATAGCAGAGCAAGGATACCATTTCATCCCTAAACGATATCGTATTGCAATTAAAACTGCTGGAGATATGTATAAATGGACAGCGATGAAAATTTCTCAAAATCCAATGGTCATTTTCGAAAAGAAAGTTAAACCACCAAAGTGGTATATTCTCATCCAAGCATTGTTAAATTTACTCAGCGTGTAAATGGATTTCTCAATTCGGTTCAAATCAATAGCATCTGATGTGACCTCACATTTGGATACCTACTTGGCACAAACGACACCGCTTGCAAAATCATTTACAACCGAAATGTCTCAAGTCTGGGACAAAGCATACCCTTTATGGCTCGAAGGAAAACGTTTACGCGCAGCCCTTGTTATTGTTGCTCATGAACTTTTCGAGGGCAATGTTGCGCCTGAAGAAGTAATGAAAAGTGCCATGAGTATTGAACTTATCCATAGCTACTTACTTATTCACGACGATATCATGGATAAAGGAAGTGAAAGACGAGGCGTTCCAACTGTCCATGAAATTGCCAAGGATATGTATAAAAGTGAGCAAGATCCAATTCATATTGGAAACAGCGTCGCTATTTGTTACGGAGATGTATTTTGCCATCTTGGATTACAAATACTCAATGAAAGCAATATTCCAACGGATACGTTGAAAAAATTGAATGCTTTAGTAAACAAACGGATTATCGATGTTGGCTTCGGTCAAATTTTTGACTTTCTGATTGCCTTCAAGGAAACGACAAATGAAGATATATTAAAAGTTTATGAATTAAAAACAGGTGCGTATACCTACGAGTTACCACTGAGTATTGGTGCAACGCTTGCCAATGCTACAGAAGAGCAATTACAACAATTGTCTAAATATGCGATTCCTGCCGGAATCGCCTTCCAAATTATCGACGAAATCATCGGTACATTTGGAGACGATTCAGTAACTGGTAAATCAACAGCATCTGATTTAGTAGAAGGCAAAAAGACGCTTTTAGTACAACACACCATGGATTATGGATCACAAACGGAAAAACTTGCTTTGCTTAATGTTCTTGGTAAAAAAGATGCCTCTGCAATGGAGTTAAAGACAGCAAAAGAAGCGATATTGTCTTCAGGTGCGCTTGATTATGCACGGAGCGAAGCGAAACGACTCATGGATGAATCAACGAAGGCACTTGAACAGCTAGAGAATGTAAACAAGAACGCAAAAGAATTTCTGATTGGACTCAATGAATTTGTCTTGAACCGGGACAAATAAGAATTACTTATTCAAAAAAGTAACGAACTTTTCAGCAACTTCTACTTCGACTCCACCTAATTAACAAAAGAGGCGACTATCCAATTTTTTGGATACTCGCCTCTTTGCCGAGG
>CAZCKT010000048.1:0-564 GCA_964499355.1 uncultured Candidatus Saccharibacteria bacterium
TAATGACAGTGCGTAAGGGGTTATTTCATCGATAGTCATTGTTTTCAAATCTGTAGTGGTATCGACCTTTTTTGTAGTACTTGTCACTGTCTCTGCAAGATATGTTTTAAAAGATACGAGTGAAATTTTTTGGTATGAGCTTGGATCTAGTATGTAATAAGAATTCTCACCAGTGTGGTAGACCAATCCATCATAGACATCAGGAAACTGATTGTACATTTCGGTCGCAGTTATGCTTTTGGTAGTTGTAGTAACAGGCACTTTATTCCACCAATTACTTTCTGGTGCGTCTTCTTTGATAACGCGAGTAATGGTTATATTCCTTTTGTTAAAAGTCATTGTTGAATAACTAATTGCTGTCTGAGTTGTTTTCGTTACCGTTGGTGTTGGAGTTTCGAATGTAATCTCAGCATCTGAATCTGAGGTAATTCTTTCTGACCTATTAAATACAGATAAGAAGAAGAGTGGTGCAATCATAGCGCAAGCGCAAAGAGATAATATGACTAATGAAATCGCGATTAGAATAAAAATTGGTGTTGTGAAAAACGATTTTTTCTTCGGTGA
>CAZCKT010000048.1:574-6998 GCA_964499355.1 uncultured Candidatus Saccharibacteria bacterium
GTGATTGCGCTGTAATAGGTTGAGTATCTGCTTGAGGTTGTTCCATAAAATTCGATCAAACTTAAGTACTGACATTATACCGTAAAGTTTCAATTCTGGTATTAATCACCTGTTTTACTGTAAAATACTGAAATGGGCGAGCAAGAATCAATGCGAGAAACTGAAAAATATCCAGATAATAGACTTGAATCGCCATTTTCGCCTGAGCATTTGGTTGTAGAAGGTCCAATTCCTAGAGTAGCTGGAATCACTGATACCCATTTGCAGTCAGGAATGACAAATAGTCTTAAGGAAAGAGGGATTTCAAGTGGAAAAGCAAATATTCTTGGGACGTCTAAAAATAGAGTAATAAGAAATTTAAATCGTCGGGTTGCGCAAGTAAACCAAATAGCAATGCATACCGCGAGAGAAGTACTTACGGAGTCTCTTAAAACGGCAGAGTTGTTAATTCATGGCGGTGATGTTTCTGATGCAATGACATCCCGAGGTGTTGTTCTAGATTTATTGTTACTTGAAGAACATTTTACAAATAGACTCAATCAGGCAAGAGGAAAAGATAATAAAGATCAAACATTTCGTGGGACAATTTATATAACGGGAAATCACGATACAGATTTTTTGGGAGCAGATCGCATGTTGCGATATGACAGTATTGCGAAAAAATTTCCACAAATACCTCTGCCATTGTATGAAGAAATTATTGAAAAACTAGAGAATGGCGAAAGTATCAAGTCAGTTGCGAATTTATTGGGTGGTAAAGATATCTATGCACTTCACCCAGGATTGAAATGGTTTTTGGAACGTAAACGTTTCGGACAATCACTTGGTATTTTTTTTGATAAAGAACAACAAAAACAGGTCGTATTTCTTGATTCTGAATTAGAAGCAAAGTCTGGCTCACCTGAGTCACTTGCAAGAGCGTTGATGGTTGATATAAATCTAGACATAAAAAATCCCAAATTATACAAAAAAATTGTAGGTCAACGTATTGAAGATAAACAAATACAAGAGAATCTCATTGAAAAGGTATTTGAATCTTGCGAAAAAGTTCAAACAACTGTTTATGCGCACGATCCAATAAAAATGCAAGAACTGTTGATAAAGAAATATCAGGAATCGAGAAATACAACGGAAGAAAATGCAAAAGCATTTGTACAAGCGAATGTAGTGGTTTGGGGTGGGCACTGGCATACTAACGATGACGGTACAGCTTGGGCAAGAAAAGGCGTACGTTGGTGGAATGGCATGAGTCGAGTTGGTCTTTGGTATTTTCCGGATCGACCACAAGCTGGTTTGTTAGGAAACATCAAAAATCGTTTGTTTCCACAATTAAAAACTCCGTTTTTGAAGCATGATTATGTTTCAGTCTTGGCAGGAGACCTCGCTTCTCCCGATGTCATAAAAGTTGCAGGCGACGAAGTAAACAAAGAGCGCGAAAGATTATATTCGATGGTTGAAACTGAATCCCCGTTCGAGCCTGTTAAACGGCAAGTAAAAGAAGTAGTTCTCGCAGCTATTGCAAGGTTAAGACAATTAATTTAGAACTTGTTTAATACCTGTATAATGATTCATGGTAGAAAACAAACTGTCTTTAACGGATATTTTATCTTTTTCCGGTAAGCGTGTTCTCATTACTGGAGCTTCGTCAGGAATTGGCAGGGCTGTCGCAATACGTTTTGCTGAAGCAGGTGCATTTTTAATAACAGTCGACCGATCAGTAGAGGAAGAAGTTCCAGAATATTTGTCAAAAGCGGCTGGTGTTAAACATTATCAAACAGACTTAGGAAAGAAAGAGGAAATTGATAAATTGTGGGCAGCAATGTCTGATGACGAACTTCCGGATATTTTGATTAATAATGCAGGAATTTACCCAATGAAGCAGTTTGAGGAAATTGACCAAGAATTTATGAACAAAGTGATCGATATAAATATGAATTCTATGTTGTGGATGTGCCAAGCTTTTATTTCTCGAAGAGGGAACCAAGGAGGAATTATTGTTAATACTTCTTCTATTGAGGCTCAAGTTCCATTCACAAAGGATTTGATCCATTACGGTATGAGTAAGGCAGGAGTTATTGCATTAACTCGAGGTATTGCGCGCGAATATGGAGGTAAAGGGTTTAGAGCAAATGTGATTATGCCTGGAGGAATTATGACTGAAGGTACTAATGCTAAAACTAAAGATATATTCTTGCACTTCCGTTTTGATTTAATTAAGACAGGAATTGAATTCCAGAAACGATTGGCTAACGGTGTGTGGGGGCAACCGGATGATATCGCGAAAGTAACGTTGTTCCTTGCAAGTGATATGGCAAGTTATGTACAGGGAGCTGTTGTTCCAGTTGATGGTGGATTCTTAGTTACCTGAGGTAACGATTTCCCATGGTTCTCGATCTCCGGGAACTACAGTAAACATTGGGATGATTTGTAAATCCGTAATGGTATTAGGTATTGTTGCCAACAATTGAGGTGCGCGAACAGCCAATTTGTTTTGTAAATGCGATAGTTCGAATTCAAGTTGTCCTGAAGTAACAGATAATTGTGCAGGTATTTCAACAACTTTAAATTTCAGAGGATCAAATTGATACCCTCGTCTTTGTGATTCGAGAAATACTTGGTGTAAATAAGCATTTATATAGAGTTCGGGGTCACTAGATTGTTTAAATCGATTAAGTTGTGGATGATTTTTATATCCAACCGTTCGACCTTCAAGGACATGCTTTGCCAACAATGCCTCGCGCCAAACTGCTAATAGTCCTTTGGTATCCAAGTATAAAGGCGAGAGTGTCCAAAGTCTCATTTAGTTTGTATTTCTGGTTTAATTATAAAGATTTCCCGTTTATTTCTCGTAGAATGTTCTGCTTTTCTACACCAATTCCCTTTGGCAATGAGTCAAGGTCAAGTTTTACCTTTTTAATTGTGGGTTCAGTAGCAATTTCAAAATTCGCTAATGAAAACGAGTCGCTGCTTTCTAAGTATAGCGCTGTCTTCGAACCACTTATCCAAGTGTGATCTACATCAAAGAAGAAAGGAGTCATTTCAGGTTTTGTGATTACTGGTGTTACAGCATTGTTTCCAGATAATGAAACTAAATAGGTTACTAGTTGCTTGGTTTGTCTATCTCCGTTTACTTCTCCAGGAGCTGATCTATATCTTAAAATTGATGTATAGAGATTAGATTCAGTATTATCGAACGTCAGTGAATACATTAGCGCATCAGTTGCTTCAGAATTTGTCTTATCTTGAGTCGGTTCAACTAAGCCATCGATAGTTGCGATATCAGTGACCGTACCTTTTGCAATATCTACCATGGTTACCTTTAGTTTGTTTGCTGGTGCTTGTCGTAATTGATAATTGACCAATTGTTTCTTAATTATTGGAGACGTTGCGAGAGTTTCTGTTGTTTCGGTTGCACCCAGCTTTCTATACGTGTAAGTCCAAGATGTTTTATCGATAAACCCATAAACAGATGCTTCGCCATATATTTCATCTCCAAGAACAAGG
This sequence comes from uncultured Candidatus Saccharibacteria bacterium, assembly GCA_964499355.1. GTDB lineage: Bacteria > Patescibacteriota > Dojkabacteria. The sequence continues at coordinate 4,079 of CAZCKT010000048.1, forward strand.
GTGTTGTCGTTGAATGCGATTAATACTTCGAGAGGTTGTTTGTTATACATTGGAACATCGTATGTCTTTCCGGTCGTTGTGCTGTATATTTTTTCGGAAATGATCTTAACGTTTCCAGAGTTTGGTGAAAGCACTTGTTGTACAACAACCATAACTTCAGTGTTCGTAATGAAATCTGCTGCCATATTGTATCCTTTCTTTGTATCGGCAGTTCCAATTTCGGTAAAGCTTGTTGGATTAGTCATTGGTGCAATTTTAACTACTGCATCGGTTACTAGAAGTCGATATTTTTTATCGGCAGACAAGGTTGATTGCTCTGTTTGAACACCTGCTTTCGTATACGTGGTGTATTCGTATGGATGCGCTTCGGCATATGGTGTTGATTTAATAATTTTCCCAGTAGCGTCATATTGAACGTCATAAAAATATGAGGAAGGGTCTTTGTTTTCTTCGTAGCCAATGGTGATTGAACTCAACAATGGAGTTGGTGTAGGAGTCGGCGTTTGTGTCGCTTCGGTTGTTTTTCTTGGTGGCACTGATAATGGTTTTGTTAGTAAATAGAAATAGACTGCTGCTCCGACTAATCCGATTACGACAATTATCAAAAGAATTATACCAATTGGATTCTTTTTCTTTGTTTCCATGATTGTTGTCGGCAATGGGGGAAGAGGGGATTGTTGAACAGGTGGAGTCGGGAAGGATTGAGTTGGGACGGGGGTTGGGAGAGATGATTCTGTCGAGATTTGGGAAATTGGTTGAGGACTTAAAGGCTGAATATCTGGCTGTACTGGTGAAATAGGTGTTGGTGTTTGAGGCAATGTCACTTCGTCCATAATAGTGGTACTTAACTAAAGTATGTTTCAGTATACATCACTGAATTTGATTCTTCTACTTTTCTGGCTCTAGCAATACGCCATTCTTCGAAACGTATTGAATTGTGCATTGGTTAGTATTAAAACAGCAGGGTCGCCTTTTTCCAGCATTAAGCTTTGAAATTGCAACACCAATTCGTTTTTTTCTTGTATCTTCCTGTTTCGTTGATTGTATCCAGCGTATCCATTCCCATCGAGCAAGTGGGGTAATATCATCCCAAATTTGTTTAGCTTTTTGTTCATTTTGTAGGGCCTTTTTTATGTCAGAAGGTACTTGAGGTTCAATCCATTCGCTAGTTTGTTCAATCGCAATGTCTACGGTATCACCTTCTTTGACTTTAAGCGCTTTTTGGACAACATCATCAAGAGCAAACCAGTGACTACCTTTTCCATCTGGTTCTAAAGTTGTTTGAATTTTATAGCCATTAATTGTTCCTGCGATCATGGCTAATCCACGAGATGAAAGCTTTCGGCTCTCCTTTTCGTCAAGTCGAAGAATGAGAGAGTCACCAATAGTATAGAGTTTTGTTTTGCAGTGTATGCTTTCCATAGAATAGTATAGCAGTAGTTAAGGATTTTGCTCTGGATTATTATGCATTGCGACGAGCTTTTCGAAATATTCACGATTCATTGTGCCCTTTGATAAATATTCAAAATATGCAATTATCGCGTCGATCTTTTCTCTAAGTGCTGGATCGCTTTCGGCTCTCTCGTAATTTTTACTTTCACCAGCCAATAATGATTCAGCAATAGTTGCAACGTCTTCTTTGACATTCCACTGACCGTAGCAGTAATCGTAACCAGGTATTACTATGGACCTGTCACATTCGTTTACCTTTCCGTAACTTGTGTCTCGTGGCAAATAATCAAGATTGTATTTCTTTTGGATTGCATAAAAGGATTGGTAAATGTGAGGTACTGGTGCTTCCCAGGGAATACTTACATGGTCAGCAATAAGATGTGTTAATTCATGGTCCATTGAGCTTTTTTCGGCGCCTGAAACGAGAACTATTGTTAGATGGTTATCGATTGTGTCAACAAATCCACCTATAGGAATCCAAATTCCTGAATCTTGGTCGAATTCCATTCCTTGATGCACTAGTTTAATGTGTATATTTAGTGACTCAACCAGATCCAAAAATTCTGGTGTAAACTTTGTAAAGTATTCTTCAAGAAAGTTACCGAAATTTGTCGCGGAATTGGATATTTCATCTTCTGGATACCCATTAGCGATAAAACCATTGTGAAATTCATGCCATTCGTTATTTTCAAGTTCTGGAAGTATTTCGACAGCTTCTAAAGGGAGGTCCTGATTTGGGATTATTTCTACAAAGGGTAATTTGACTGAGTTTGCAGCGTTTACTTCACCAGTATTGCTGTTATTGTTATTATGTTCATCTGGAAAAAATGTATTATGGAATAGTTGTGTGGCGTAACTTGTTGCCACAATAGCTCCGACCATCATAAGACTTCTGTTAAAGCGACTTGCTTTGATTTGTCTTTTTTTCCGTCTTTCTTCAAGTGGCATAAGGCGAATTGTACCACAGAATGGGAGCTTTGCGCTACTTGCGTATGTAGAGAACTAAAGTGTAATGCGAATTTAATTTATCTGTATAATGGAGTAATGATCAACGTTAGTGTATCTCAACCTAATTCAGATAAAGAAAATAAAGCTGAACCAATTGGCGGAGTCGTTCCACTTGTTATTGAAAAACAAGCACCAGTTTTGACATTTAATGATTCGGAAAGAACTTCTTTAAATAGCAAACGTGGGATTTGGGCAGGAGGAGGATTATCAGAGAAAGATGAGAGAAACATTGATAGGATGAAACAACTCGCCCTAAATGTTATAGAGCAAGAAGGGGATAAGAGGAAATATCCATTTTTTGGAGCATCTCAAAATCAACCGAAGGAACCGTCAATTCAAGAATTAGTTGCATTATCACAAAAAATTATGCAGTTGCACTTTGGTAACCATGACGACTCCTTACCATTTCCAAAAACTTTTTCAGATGCTTTTGAAGTAGGGGTTAGAAAAAATACGAAAT
>CAZCKT010000049.1:0-6994 GCA_964499355.1 uncultured Candidatus Saccharibacteria bacterium
AACGTTATTACAGGATGCTACTGAGAAAGAAAATTGGATTTTAGCAAATGATAATTTTGCTCATCTTAAAAGTATTGTTACAGAAGCCGATAAGAGAACTGGATACGGATTAGGAATTTCTGCAGTACTTCTTGATTTAGGAATTTCTTCAAGACAGCTAGTACAAAAACAACGAGGTTTTAGCTTTGTTGGAACAGGTAAGGCTGACATGCGAATGAATCCAGAAATGTACGCTGTTGCAGCATATGATTTATTAAATCTACTTCCGTATACAAAGCTTACGCAGTTGTTTAAAGAATCAGTAGGTATGCCAGGGCCAATTGCAGCAAGATTAACTCGCGAGCTTATTGCTGCTAGAGAATTCAAGCTTTTTGGACACACCGATGACATCAAGCGATTAACTGAAATTGCTTTCAAAGTATCACCAATTCGTTCTAATTCTCGAGGAAGAATCCATCCTGCAACCTTGCTGTTCCTTGCGCTCAGAATCGCAGTTAACACCGAGTTGCAGAACTTGCAGGAAATTCTTCCAGTCGCATATAAATATTTGGTATCAAATGGCAGATTACTTGTTATGACTTATCACAGTGGTGAAGAAGAAGTCGTAACACAGTTTGCAATGAATAACAGAATTAAAGCAGAAATTATCACTCCATCTCCACGTGAGATTCGAACGAACCCACGATCGAGAAGTGCAAAATTATTTATTATTAAGAAATAATGAACAACAAACAAGAATTTTCAACCATTCACTTATCAAGAGTATCAATGGTTGTAATGGCAATGGCTACAATGTTTTTGATTTTTGTTCAATTTGTTGTTTCTTTGCGCTATGAACCAATTGCACAAGTCGTCGGAGTTATGGATGCGCAAAGCAGAACTTTAAATACAACCTATTTGGATTATGAAGAGCAAAATGCTATTCTTCGATCAAGTAAATTTTTGGTGAGCGAAAAGGCATCTGGATACGTTTCAACTCCAAGTAAAGTGTTGTATGTGAATCCAGGAAACGCCATCGTCAGTAGTAATGAATAAAAAAACTGAGAAAGTTCATCGAAAAATTCCGATGAGCTCAATCATATTTGGGACTGTTATTTTCGGTTTTGTTTTAGTCTTGGTTCAACTGTTTCGTTGGCAAGTAATTGATTATTCACGATTTAGTGCGTTGGCGAATGCTCAACTTTCGCTCCAGCAAGATGTATTTACAAAACGAGGAACAATTTATACTCAGGATGGTGTTGTATTAGCCGTTGATAGTCCGGCATGGAATTTAATAGTTTCCATTACAAACGAAGTTGATCAGAAAAAGTTTTTAGAAAAGAAAAATGAAATTCTCACAACAGTCGCTGCAGTGGTAGACGCCAGTTACGAAGAATTGTCTCAAAATTTTGACGATTCGCATCTGTCTTATCAAATTGTGTATCGAGGGATAACCAAGAGACAAAAAGACATAATCGAAGAGAAAAAGCTGTTGGGTATATATGCTGAAGATTCAATTAAGCGGTTGTATCCAAATGGCAGTCTTTTTTCTCACATAATTGGGTATGTTGGTACAGATAGTTTTGGTCGACCAAAGGGAAACTATGGAATAGAAGGTTTTTTCTGGGGTGATATTAAAGGTAAAGAAGGTGCTAGTCAGCAAGAAAAAGATTTAAGCGGAAAGGCTATTATCAGTAAGTCATACAAAAATGTTCAATATCGCGAAGGTAAAAATATTGAGTTAACAGTCAACTCTGGAATTCAGAAGAAAGTAGAAAAGATTCTTAAAGAAGGTGTCATTGAACAGAAAGGTGACAGTGGATCTGTTGTGATAATGAATCCGAGAACAGGTGCAATTGTTGCAATGGCAACTTACCCGGATTACGATCCAAATGAATTTTGGAAAGTTAAGGAAGTTTCAACTTTCAGAAATCAATCAGTTGCCAGTCCTTATGAATACGGATCAGTACAAAAGCCATTAACCATAGCAATGGCCATGGATGATGGAAAACTCACCGAAGACAATATTTGTAATGATACAGGCAAGTTAAAAATTGAGGATAAGACAATTTATAATTTTGCATTCTTAAAATACGGGAAAATTACACCAAGAGAAACTTTAGAGCACTCAGATAACATATGCGCGGCGACCTATGGATTGAGTGTTGGATCGGATAGTATGTATAAGTATTTGATTCGGTTGGGACTTGGGGCATCAACGAGTATTGGTATTCATGAAGAAGAAACAAGTTTTATTAAATCACCTGATAAATGGTTAACAATTGATACAGCAACTACCTCTTTCGGTCAGGCAATTTCAGGAACACCTTTACAAGTAATTTCCGCAATGTCGACATTGGCAAATCATGGTGAACGAATGCAACCGATGCTTGTAAAGAAAATTTACAATAATGAAGAAGAAATTATTATTAATCCAACAAGTGCTGGCAGAATATTCACTCAAAAAACATCTGACAGTGTTGCAAAAATGATGGAATATGCGGTTTTCACTCGTCGAGATATGGCAAAATATAAAGGTGTTTACAGCATAGCTGGTAAAACTGGAACCGCTCAAGTTGCTAAAACTGATGCATCGGGGTACTATGAAGACCGGGTTAATGTAACCTTTATCGGATTTTCACCTGCAATTGATGCAAGGTTTATAATGTTGGTAAAGATAGAAAACCCACGGAAAGGTGATTTGGCGAACTTAACAGTATTGCCACTCTGGATGAAAATATTTGACAATATAAAAGACGATCTTGGCGTACCAAGAATTAAATAACAAACAAACAACATGTTGTCCTCGATTTCATTATTCATGGTTAAGGAATTAGCACTTTGGGCAGTTATTGCTGCCGTTGCAGCATCACTTTGGGTTGTTCCATTAATTGATATTTTGTATAAGCTGCAATTTACAATTAAGCATATCGCGATGCCAAGTAAGGCAAACGAAGAATGGATGAAAATACATGCAAAGGATTCAGGTACTCCAAGTAATGGTGGGATTTTGATCTGGTGGACAGTTCCAGCAGTGTTACTTTTGGCTTTTTTCCAAATTCCGTTAATTCGTGCTGCTTCATTCATTATGCTTTTAGTTGGAGCTTATGGGATGGTTGATGCCATTATTGATGTCGTAACAAAAAACAATGTCGAATTTAGAGAATTTCAAAACAAATTTGAATGGCGAGTTGGAAAGCTCCTCGTTTCTTTGTTGGTGAATATTGGTGTTGCTTTAATGATTGTAAATATTGCAGGTGTTAAATTTTTCGATGTTTTCGGATTAACTATACACATTGATAATATACTTGGAATTGCATTTATAGCATTATGCTCAACGGTTTTTTCATATTCGACGGAAATTATAGATGGAATTGATGGTCTATCTTCGGGAATGTATTTAATTAGTTTGGTCGGATTCGCATTGTTGATGCTTGCTTTCCCAGCAAGCTTTTTTATGGCGACCACTGCAACTGCAATTGTCATTGTTGGTGTTCTTGTTGGAGTACTTTCTGTATATTTATACTTTAATATTCCTCCTGCACGATTTTATATGGGTGCTCCAGGTGCAATGCCAATTGGCCCAGTATTTTTACTACTTGGATTGTATGGGAATATGGTACCTGCGTTACTTGTCTTAATGCTGCCTTATTTTGCAGATTTAGCAACTAGTTTTATTCAATTATTATCATTACGATTCCTCAAGAGAAAAATATTCAAGATTGCGCCTGTTCATCATCATTTTGAAGCTATCGGATGGCCAGGTCCAAAAGTCGTAATGCGTTTTTGGTTGTTTAACTGGGGATTTGTACTTCTTGCACTTTTGGTTCAGATCTATTTCGGCTGATAATTAAATTTTTATTGCTGAATAGAGTGTAATATCGTATGATACTGTCATGCCCAAAAGACCGATTCCACTAAATCGTATTAACGTAAAAAAGAAGGAATTTAGCGTATCACCAAATATTGCAAAAGCTGCAAATATTTCTATCCAATTAGCTGTTGTTCTGTCGTTATTATTTTTGATAATTACAACGGGGTGGCGATTCATTTACAAACAAATAACCGAATCATATAAGCCTAATTCACAACTTTTTTCTTCGTGTAAGGATTCTTTTATTCAGATTAAAACAACACCAACATATGGAGTAGTTTTTAAAACGGAAAATTCAGTTATATCAAAAATTTATTTAACGTCACCAGCTGGTCAAACAGGAGTTAAAGCGATCGAATTGGAATCCAAAGATTGGGTTGTCGTGTACTTTTCAAACAATTTCAACTACACACAAGTTGGAGAATTTCTTCGATTAAGCAAATTGGAAAAAGGCAATTATGATTATTGCTATATTCTCGAACAATTGTCATTAACCAGTGGTATTCCAGTTGAATATGTTATTGTAGATGATAAAAATGAAGGGTTGAGCTCAACTGTAAGTATCGCTAAAACTCAAGACATTCTTTCGAGTATTGAACATAAGACTGCTGAAAAGTTTAATCATTCATTATTACCTGTAAAAACTCTCGAGGACGGAACAAAAGTGACAGTAACGACGTATGAATCTTTTAAGGAACAGTACCCAACATTTTTTAATATCAGTGAAATTGCGCAAGAGCAAGCATTCGTAGAAGTTTATAACGCGACTCCGATCGACGGATATGCGAGTATTTTTTCGAGAAAGTGGACAATGCTCGGTATTGATATTTCTAGAATAGGAAATGCGATGCACGAGCCAGTAGGTGAGGCAACAGCGATTATTTATGTGAAGAATGAACAGCAATACGCAAGGACAATGGCAATGATAAAAAGTTCGTTCGAAACAGGTAAAGTAGCTGTAAAACAAGGACGACCTGATACTTTGGTAACAACAGGGGATATTGTGGTATTTTTACTTAAACGGTAGAATGACCTAGTATGAATACTGCCCTCCTTTATTTATTGCTAATCGTCATTGCCATCTTCTTAGTGATTTTTGTTATCATTCTATTTCCACGTAAGAAAGCAACTGTTGCTTTCCCCGCCGGTACCGAAGAAGAAATAGCTGGTAACGAAAAAGTCGTTTTAAAGATCGCTGTCCCACGTAACAATGATAAAACGCCTTTGGCTGCTGAGCAGCTTTTTGCCTCACTCCATGGTCTATATAAAGAAACAGCAGAAGTACCTATCTTAAGTCTCGAATTAGCGGCAGATTCCAAAGTTGGAGTACAGTTTCTTGTCGTTGTCAGTACGCAATTTGCATCATTTGTTAAAGGACAAATATATGCGCAGTACCCAATGGCTGAAATAACAGTTATTCAAGATTACATGGATAATGCTGAAAAATGGGATGCAACAGTTCAGGTTTCAGCCGGAGAAATAGTTCTCGAACGTGAATATATTTTCCCGTTAAAAACTTTCAAAGATTTTGATGTTGATCCACTTTCGGGAATTACTGGAGCAATTAGTGATTTACATGGCGATGAAGAAGCTTGGATTCAATTTGTTGTCCGTCCTTACCCAAATGTTTGGCAAAAGATTTCACAAAAGTATATTGCCGCTTTGCGTTCCGAAGGAAATAATATATTTGATCGTGGTGGATTTTGGAAAGCTTTCTGGTCAGTATTTTCTGGATTCTTTAGGTTCTTTCTCGATTCAATGACCTATGATCCAACAAAACCAGTACAGCCAAAACCAACTTCGGTTCGGTTAGAACCATTCCAAGAAGAGGAAATCAAACGAGTTGAAGCTAAGGCTGAAAAACAGGGATTTCAAATTGCGATTAGGTATTTGGCAAAGAGTAGTGACTCAACCAGAGCAGTACAAATATTCGAAGGAATCCTCGCTTCATTTAGACAATATGCCACGGCTCACTTGAATGCATTTTCCCTTAACCTCGTAAAACAACCTATTGCAGTGTTTACCCATATGAAAGAGCGACAGCTCAGTATCAAAGAGGAAGAAATATTGAATATCGAAGAAATCGCATCGTTGTATCATTTACCAAATACAACTGGCGGAGCAACATCCTTATTTGTAACCACAGCTGGTAAATTACCTCCACCAGTCGACTTACCTATAGATGAGGGAACAATATTCGCTAGAACCAACTACCGCGGGCAGAGCCATATGTTTGGCATCAAGAAAGTAGATAAGCGTCGACATGCATATATCATTGGACGAACAGGAACGGGTAAAACTGTTTTAATGAGAAATATGATCGTATCAGATATTCTTGCAGGTGAAGGTGTCGGACTTATTGATCCTCACGGCGAAACAGCAGAGTTTATTTTGGATCACATTCCAGCAAATAGAGTAGACGACGTCATTTATTTCAATCCAGGCGATGTTGAATTCCCCATAGGTTTCAATCCAATCTACGTAAAGGATAAGGCGCAAAGAGATTTAGTCGCGGATAACATCATTGGTGTTTTTAAGAAATATTTCGATTCATGGGGGCCTAGACTTGAATATATTTTGTATAACACCATTCTTTCTGCACTGGATTCACAAGGAACCACATTACTTTCAGTTCAACGGATGCTCACGGATAAGGAATATAGAAAGAGAGTATTGTCGCATGTGAAAGATCCAATGATTCTTCGTTTCTGGAGAGAAGAATACAGCATGATCGAAGAGAACCGTAAGCTTCTTTCGGATACAGTAGCACCAATTCAGAATAAAATTGGACGATACCTTTCACCACGTATTACAAGAAATATCCTTGGTCAAACAAAATCCACGTTTAATATTAGAGAAATGATTGATAGTAAAAAAATCTTTATTGCGAATCTTTCAAAAGGTCGAATTGGCGAAGAAAACACTTCATTACTTGGAGGTTTATTAATTGCAAGAATCTATACTGCCGCAATGGAACGTGTCGATATGCCTGATGATGACCGTAATGATTTCTCATTATACATTGATGAGGTACAAAGCTTTACGACAGATGCGTTTGTAAATATTTTGTCTGAGGCACGTAAATATCGACTTTCATTGATTATGAACCACCAATTTACTGAGCAGTTACCAGTAGAAATG
>CAZCKT010000050.1:0-6694 GCA_964499355.1 uncultured Candidatus Saccharibacteria bacterium
CGCCAACACCGACACCGACACTTTAAAAGAGGACTTGATTTTCTTATATCAAAACGCCGTGAAGTTTCTTCATTACTTCTACACACTCTTTACGAAATTCTTTCACCTGTGCATCCGTTAAAGATGCATTCTTTGGTGTTAATACCAATCGGTTTGTAACTTGTTTTTTATCGTCTTTCTTTTGATAGATATCAACTGGATATATCTTAACAACAAGATCAGATTCATGCTTCTTAGCTACTGTATTAAGTGCTTCAATAACAGCTGAATATTGTGTCTCGATTGGTAACTCAAAGCATAAATCTTCAGTAACCATTGGGAATTTTGGAGGCTCTTTGAAAATTGGTTCTAGCGAAGATCCTGCTACAATTTTCTTCAATGAAAATTCAGCAATAGCAACTTGTTTTGTAAATCCAAACTCTTTAAGTACAAGCGTACCCGGTTCACCTATAATACCTAAGAATTCTCCACTCTTACCGTCAGTAACAATCGCGACTCTTCCTTTTTTAAAGAAACCAAATAGTTCCGTTGTCCAAGTAGGTAGTAGTTTTAATTCTTTTGCTACAAGATCTGATGGATGGGTAAAAACTCCGTTAATATGCATTGCTGCAAGATATTTGTTTACAATTCGCTTTAAGGTAAAAAAGCCTGGTTGTTCGGTATTATCAACTACACCAATAGAAACATGTTCATCTTCAATAGGCAGTCCCAAATCATCAACACCAAACTGTGAATCAGGCATGTGTAATTCTGAAACTGGTGCACCGGTATAACTCAAACCTTTTCTCGATATTTTTCCAAGTTCAAATAACCCAAATTTTTCTGCATTATGTTGATTCTTTGACAATTGTTCGAGCAACCCCGGAATAAGATGTTTTCTAATATATTGAACTTCTGGTGAAATAGCATTCACAACTGAACGAGCTTCAGTTATAGAAAGCTGTGCTCTGTCATAAAGTTGCTTACTGACAAAACTGAAATTCATTGCCTGATTCATACCAAGGGCTGTAAGCGCCTTTAATGTTGCCTGCTTCCCATTCTCGTACGTTGAGAGTGCGACACCGAAAATACCCCGTTTTGGAAGCTCTGGGACTATCTGTTTGTAGCCGACGTGCCTTGCAATTTCTTCATAAATATCTTCATCGATAGCAAGATCTGGTCTCCACGTTGGAGACTCAATTCTAAACATTCCATTTTTCTTTACTACGACACACCCTAATCCCTCAAGGATTCTAACAACCTCGTTAGGAGAAACTGCAATTCCTAAGAATTTTTCAATCCTTTCGTGCGAAACTACCAAAGTCGAAGTCAGTTTAATTGGAGGATATGAATCAGATATTTCAGAAGCAACACGAGCGCCAGCCAACTCAGTAAGTAAATGGACAGCTCTAAGAAGTGCTCTTACGGTCTTTTCTGGATCTTGTTTTCGCGAAAAAACGACAGAAGCGTCCGTTGTTGTGCCAATACTCATACTTGCATTTCGTATTGCATATTTATTGAATACTGCGGATTCAAGTATGATTCGTGTCGAGGTGTCTTTAATTCCAGAGTCTAATCCACCAATAATACCTGCAATTGCTAATGCTTTTTCTGAATCTGATATGACGGTTGCAATAGGTGGAAGTTTTTTTTCTTTTGAATCTAACGTAACTAAAGTTTCGCCAGCCTTAGCATAGCGTACATCTATATCGTAAACGATTTTGTTATCATGTGATTTGTGAGTAACCGTAGCAGCATCAAAAGCGTGCATTGGTTGACCATATTCAAGCATGACATAGTTAGTAATATCAACAATATTGTTTACTGGATTGACTCCGTGCTTGTTTAAGAACAATCTCAACCAAAGTGGAGACTGCTTTACTTCGACTCCATCAAGTACCAGCGCTGAATATCTTTCAACTGCCGCTATTGCAGAAATTTTGACTTGTAAATCACTCGAAAGAGTTTGTTCAAATGCGTCACCTACAAGATTAGGAATCGAAAATGATGGAGTTTGCCACTCCGGAATGACTAATTCAAAACCGTACAATGTCGCAATTTCGCGAGCGATCCCTGCGGCTGAAAAACAGTCTCCTCTATGTGTAAGTGATTTGTTTTCAATTTCAAATACGACATCGTTTAGTTCTAATGCAACAGAAATCGGTTCGCCAACGACAAGATCCTGTCGAAGCTCTTCCTGTTTCAAAATCATAATTCCAGAATGATCCGTACTCAATCCCAATTCCTTTTCGCTTGCTAACATTCCTATAGATGGAATACCCGCCATGGAGCGAACTCCAATTTCTACAAGATTTCCTTGTTCATCTTTCATTTCTGGAACTTTACCACCCACTGGAATATAAGGAACGAAATCACCAACGGAAATATTATGCGCAGCAGTTACAACAATTACTGGTTCTTTTTGTCCAATATCAACCGTAGCGACGATTAACTTTTCTGATTTTGGATGGTCAACAATTTCAGTTATCTTTGAAACAACGATACCTTGATATTTTTCTTCTAAATACTCAACTTCTTCAACTTCGGCTACTGAACTCCATATTCTAGCAATAAGATCTTTAACTGGAACAGAGGCTACTTCTGGAACATACTTTTTTATAAGATTGAGAGAGTATTTCATATTGCAGCTTGCAAAAATCTTATGTCACTTGCGAACAGCGAGCGAATATCCTGAATTCCATTTCGCTGCATTACCATACGATCAAGTCCTAATCCCCATGCAAAACCACTATATATGGTTGGATCAAATCCACCTTCACGCAAAACATTCGGATGTATCATTCCTGCACCAACTAATTCTAACCACCCGGTATGCTTACAAGAACTACAACCAGCACCGTCACAGAATGGACATTGTCCCATATATTCAATACCTGGTTCGACAAATGGAAAATAACCTGGTTGAATTTTGCTAACTACTTTTCTTCCGAAGAAAGCATCAACATACGCGCTAATTGTACCGATCATGTTACTAATGCTAACGCCTTTATCGATGTACAAACCTTCGATTTGATAAAACGTATGTCCATGTACAGCATCAACAGCTTCGTTTCGTGAACATCTACCATAAATAACTGCGCGAAGTGGTGCTGTTTTCAAATGGCGCATAACACGAACTTGCATGTTGGATGTATGAGGCGTAGGAATCAAGTTGTCTTCAGTTCTAAATGTATCCCAATTTTGACGAGCTGGGTGCTCTTTCGGCATGTTTAATGAGTCAAATACGTAATAATCAGTTTCTAACTCTCTTCCTTCAAAAGGAGTAAACCCCATTGTTGTGAAGATATCCAACATTCGATTAATTTCATATTGAAGTGGATGCAAACTACCAATTGTTCCGAACTCAGAAACTGCTTTATTGTTTGTATGAAATGGAGCAGTAACGTCAATGTCGCGGATTTCGTCTTTTTCTAAGGATTCCTTATTAACAATTAATAACAATGCCTTTTCAATCAATGATTCAATTTCTTTCTTTGCTTGATTAACTTGAGCACCAACAAATGCACGCTCTTCTGGAGCTAAATCTTTTAACGTTTGTAATAACTGTTGCACAACACTTCCCTTTCCAGAAAATTCTGAACGAACAGCATATACATCATCAAGAGATTGAACTTTTGCTAATTTCGATGAAACTTGCTTTTTTAGCTCCGCAAGTGAGCTTTCGATTGTTTTAGTTGACATTACATAATGACTAACCTAATTTCGCGATCTTTGCAAAGATCTCTGGTTGCTTAACAGCTAATTCTGCTAACATTTTTCTGTTAAGTGCAACCTTCGCGGTTTTTAGGTTGGCCATAAACTTTGAGTAGCTGATACCGAAGCTCTCTAAAGCAATGCCGAGACGCTGAATCCAAACTCGTTTGAATTGGCCAGCTCTTTTCTTACGATCAACGTAAGAATACTGTTTTGCGTGCAATAAAGTTTCAATTGCCTTTCTAACATTGGAGCTGTGTGACAATCGATAACCTTTTGCTCGATCTAATATCTTTTTGTGTCTACGTGCTGTGACAATACCACTCTTGACTCTCATAATTAACCTTGCAATAGCTTATTCCATGGATATTTTCGAACTGAATCTACTTTCTTTGCAGCGGTTCGAGCACGTGCAGAGGATGATTTTTTACTTCTTAAGTGTGCAGCAAAAGCTCGCTTACGGACAAGTTTGCCGTTTGGAGTCAACTTTACGCGTGCCATTAATGTTTTGTTAGTTTTGAGCTTTGGCATCTATTTATTATTCGATTTAACCAAGATAAAGATATTCTTACCCTTTTCCTGAATGCTGATGATAGTACAGGATTCTTCGATTTTTGTCAATAAAACATCCTTGAATTTACGAGCAACTTCTTCAGTTACAGGCCATCGACGCATTATCGTAATTTTTGCCTGGTCACCTTTGGTTGTTACTTCAAGAATTTTTTCAACTTTACGATCAAGATCGCCACCAGCAATCTTTGGACTTATCTTTATCTCCTTAACTTGGATGTTTTTCTGATGTTTCTTAATTTCCTTTTCTTTCTTTTTATGTTGATATCTAAAAGATTCCCAGGTAATTAACTTACAAACAGGATGTGGTTTCGCCAACGGAGCAATCATTACCAAGTCTAGTTCCTCACTTTCAGCTCTTTCTATTGCGTCACGGGTCGACATGACACCTAAGTTCTCTCCCATAGCATCAACGACACGCACTTCAGGTGCTGTAATAGCATTGTTACGTGGAAATTCTTTCTCGAGTGGATCAAACACTTGCATCCTTGGTCTTGGACTATACCCTGTTCTATCGCCCCCGAAACCACCTGGGCGACCACCGCCACCACCAAATCTATTAAAACTTCCGTTCCCTTGTCGGGGCTTAAAAGAAGAGAATTTGTTATCTCTCATTACACTAAAACTGACTTAATTGATTTACTAACCATTTCACCTTGAATATCCTTTATAAATGACTCAATGTCAAGCAGCCCGATATCTCCGTGTCCTTGAACTCGGACTGAAATTCCATTTGTATTTTGCTCTTTTTCTCCAACAATAAGCATATATGGGACCTTTTCCTCTTCTGCTTGCTTAATTTTTCCTTCCAATGGCTCGGAATCTAAATCTATAGTTGCTCTAATACCTCGTTCGGAAAGTTGCTTTGCAACTTTTTCAGCATAAATTTCCTGCTTACTTGTTACTGGAATGACTCTCGCATGTTCATAGGTTAACCAAAGTGGCAACATTCCGGCATAGTGTTCAATAAGAGTTGCGATAATTCTTTCCAATGAGCCGCTCAATGTTGCTCTAATAGCAACGGGAACGTGGCTCTCGCCATCACTTCCAATAAATGAAAGATTATGTTCTACTGGAATTCCTAGCAATATTTGAATCTTTGATAATTCGCGATGTTGTCGCAAGGAATCTTTCACTTTTAATACAATTTCTGGTTCCTTGACTTGCCTTTCGGTAATTTCTTCATTTATCGTTATCGTTTGCTTGCGCGAAATACCTTTAAGCATTGTTGCAATCCAAGGAAAATCTGTCTTTTGCGATTTTGAAATTGCAGCAGGAAGTCTATATGAAATTTCAAAATCGCCAAAACCTAAATCTCTAGCAAATTGAACAACCATTGAAAGTAATGTATCCAATTCTTTTTCTACTTGCTCACGAGTACAAACAATTGTTGTATTATCCTGGGTAAATTCTCTTGAACGGTGCAAACCTTCTAATTCACTGACTTTTTCAAATCTAACAACCTTTGCAATTTCACCAACTTTCCAAGGAAGTTCACGGTAACTTCTTTCTTTATGCGCAAACATAATCAATTGTTGACCTAATACCTGCTGTCGAACTAACATCAACTTGTCATCACCATCTGCTATATTTCGAGCTACAATCTGTTCGGATACGGGTTGAAAAGTTGAATTATTTTCGGTTAAGGATCCAATTAATGGAGTTTCTACTAATTCAACGCCGAACTGTACCATTCTCTTCTTCAACGTGTGCTTTAGGATATCACGGATATATCGGCCTTTAGGAGTCCAAAAATAAGCACCGCTTCCAAAATCAGAATCAACCATAAAAAAGCCAAGCTTCTTTCCAAGGACCCTATGATCTCGGCGTAACTGCTCAGCTCTAAACTCTAGATAATCTTCTAATGCACTTTGTGTATCAAAACAAGCGCCAGTAATTCTCGTAAGCATGGCTCGTTTGTCATCACCTTTCCAATAGGCTCCTGAAACATCCATTAATGAAACATGCTGCAGTGTGGCTGTCGATACATCCAATGCGCCTGCAGTTACATCCATAAATTGATTATCTCCGATAGTAACGACTTCGATTTTCTTTGTTGAAACTTCATCTAGAAGCTCCCGTTTGTATGGTTGCCCTTTTTCAACAAAATATGCGGTAACTTCTTCTGTAGATTTTGAATTGACAGAAATTTTAAGGTTTGCTGCAACAAGTTCTTGAACTTTCGTTTGAATCTTTGGTAAATCATCTGAACTAATTGGTTCATCAAATTCAATATCATAGAAAAAGCCATGGTCAGTAACACCAAAATTGCCAAGCTTTGCATCTTTATACAATTCGCCTTTATCTTTAACTATTTTAGCTGCGTCTTCACCAGTTTCAAACATGATATCAAAAACTTCTTTAGCAATTTTACCTGATATAATATTTGTAGTGATTATGGTATACAATATGAATTATTTTTAGCAACTAT
>CAZCKT010000051.1:0-6495 GCA_964499355.1 uncultured Candidatus Saccharibacteria bacterium
CGTAAAGAGTGTGTAGAAGCAATGAAGAAACTTCACGGTGTTTTGATATAAGAAAATCAAAACCTTTTTAAAGTGTAGGTGTCGCAGTTGGTGTAGGTGTTGGAACGATTACTGCAACATTGCGTATGGCAACTCCAATCTTTGCGGTTAAGTCTGTAGCTCTAGCTGTTATAGTAAGTAACCCAGTTGTTGCTGATAGAGGAACCTGACACCCGCTACAGACATATTTGCCTGCGACTAATGTGCTTGGATATGTTGCAGCGCCAATGACAAATTCAACACTTGAAATCCCATCGACAGAACTTGCTGAAACACTTGCAGGGATAAAATCACCTGGATTGTACGCTGCGCCTTCGGCAGGCGTCACATATGATACAGAAACATCAGGTATACATGGCGCTTCTGTCGGTTTGTTTTTCCAGAGACTATATTTTAGCTTTTCAGTTACATATTTATCATATGCAGCTTGTTGTGCTTCATTTGGTAGTTTAAAGTCAAGATATAGTGTATCTTTGATTAATCCTGCTGCTCTCGCTTCGGCTTCATTACTGGCGATTTTACCTGTTTTAGTGCATATCGCGAGTTTCTTGTGAGCTGTATCTGGAGCTGGTGCTTGTCCCTTGATAATTGGAGTTGAGAATTTCTTACAATCAACACCACTAACTGCTGTAAGTCCAGTATCCGTACAAACTGTTGCAAATGAAACTCCAGCTGGTTGCGTGTATGACTCTTTTCCATATTTTGGAACCAGTCGTTTCATTATATTGTTCGCAACAACGATTGGTACATTTTCCGACCATCCGGAAGTCCTATCTCCGTTGTTATTTCCGTTCCAAACGCCAACGACGAGTCGTGGATAATAGAGAAGTGTTACCAAGTCCTTCTGATCGTTGGTGGTTCCTGTTTTACCACAAAGAGTTTGGCCAGCGGCTGAATAGTACTGAGGAACGTGCTTGTCCTTATCGCCAGGTGGAAGCATACAGAGAATCCAGTTGAGTAAATATGTTTCTTCTTCAGAAAATACTTTCTTTGCAGTTTTATCAGGTGTTGATTTAAATACCTCGTTACCTTTAGCGTCTGTTACTCTTTGAATCGTTGAAATATCGTGTCGAACACCTTTGTTTGCGAATACTGCGAATGCATTTGTATGTTCAATCAATTTCATATCACCAGCACCTAGGGTAAGTGAAAGTCCATAACGATCTCGTTGAGTCAACGTAGTTATACCGAGTGCTTTTGCTGTTTCTAGGAAAACATCTGTACCACCGATCATTTGTAATGTATACACTGCGGGGATATTTCGGGATTGGTTGAGTGCTCGTCGCATCGTAAGTAACCCATCATATTTGAAGTTCCAGTTTTCTGGCTTGTAACTACCGAACGTCATTTTAATGTCAGGAGCGAGTGTACCAGGGTTAAATCCTTTATGAATTGCTGATATATATGTGTAAGGCTTAACTGATGAACCCATTTGTCGAGACATTACTGTTACATTTACTTTTCCATCAACTCGCTTATCTTTGACATTGTTGTAGTCAACAGATCCAACCATTGCAAGGATTTCACCATTCTTTGGATTGTTGATGATGATTGCTCCATTATGAACTTTATAAGAGTTTTGAACATTATTAATGTGCTTTCTCAGTTCTTCTTCTGCAATCTTTTGCGTGTCTAGGTCAAGTGTCGTGTAGACTCGTAAACCACCAGATCGTACTGCATCTGCACCGAATTGTTTTTCTAATTCTTGAATGACATAAAATACAAAGTGAGGGGCAGTAATATTTACTTGCCCTGGGGTAATGACTATCTTTTCTTCTTTTGCCTTTGCAACTTCCTCTTCGGTTACACCAGTCCTATCCTTGTATTTCAACATTAAATCTAACACGATGTCTCTATATTTCTGGACTGCTTCAAAATCACCATTGTAGATGTCGTTACTATACGCGCCTGGTGCACGAACAATTACTGAAAGTAAGGCGCTCTCAGCTAATGTCATCTTGCTAATATCCTTGTTGAAATATGCTTTAGATGCAGTTTGGAAACCATATACGGTACCTCCGAGGGGGACTTCATTCATATATAGTTCAAGAATTTGATCTTTTGTTAATTTGTTTTCCAACTGGAATGCGACAAGAATTTCTTTAATTTTTCGAGTGACGTCACGAGTGTACGCATCATTACCAAGAATCTTATAAAGGACGGTGTTTCTTGCTAACTGCTGGGTAATGGTACTTGCTCCACGTGAACTTCTTGTACCTGTTCTAATGTAATCGAAACCTGCTGAAATTAATCCGGGAACATCAATTCCCTTATGCTCGTAGAATTCAATGTCTTCTGCTGCAAGTATTGCCCATCGCGTCTTTTCTGGAATCTTATCTAATGATACAAATTCTCTATTTATATCTCCGTAAACCGTATATAGGAGTTTACTATTTCGATCGAAGATTTTAGTGCTTTGCTCAAGGTCTTGAGTAGCAAGTTTACCTGCGTCTGGGAGTGAAGCATTAATTGTTCCTATATATCCTGTAACAAGAATAGCTCCGACAATACCTGACAGTACGAGCATGCCAAAAAGAACTCCAAGTGCGGTTAAAAACACTTTACGACCGGTGTGTTGCGCGTTCTTTCTATGTTGTGAACCTTTCTGTGCAGCTTTTACGGCTACAAATTGAAAAGATTTTGGTTGTCTTGGTTTTGAGTGTAAATTGAGTGTATTCATATGGCTTTTTCCTCGACTAAACAAATAATGACATCATGCTATAATGGTACTATGAAATCGCAAAAGAGCAAGGCGACACCAATACCAACCGATAATGGAGCAGTATTGCCAGTAGCGCAATTATTCCAAGGTAAAAAGATCGAGCTAACTGCCAAACAAATACGTCTTCTAAACGAAGAAAAGATACGAAAGAAAGCCGCGTTAAAAGTAAAAATTATTAAGGGCATTGGACAGTTTTTCACAGTTCTTTTTATACTTGCAGTTATATTCTCGATGGTACTCGTTCCGTTGTTAGTAATTTTTAACTAACATGACCTTATCTGACCCAATAGAGAAAATTCGCGGGGTCGGTTCATCAAGGGCAGATGTATTAAGGGAATCAGGAGTTTTCACTGTAAATGATTTGTTGACCTATTTGCCTTATGCTTACGAAGACTCGCGGGACATTCTTTCGGTATCAGAATTAAAAGCAAAGATCAGTGAACTACCTTTATGGGAAATAGCTAAAACAAAATTTGCAGTTAAAGGATTGGTTAGAAAAATTTCCAATTTCAGAACACGTAATGGGCTTTTTATCATTACAGCGCAAGTGGAGTCATTAACCGAACCATCTCAATCATTGAAGGTTATTTGGTTTAATCAACCGTATATAGTTCAGCAAATACATGAAGGAAATAGCGTCGTTTTTTTTGGTAAAGTACAACGAGTTGGTGGTACTTTTAAGATAAAAACGCCAAAATTTGAAGTATGTGGTGATTCAGATGAACTTCAGAAATTAGGGAAAATTATTCCAATTTATAGAAGGGCAAAAACAGTTACTTCTACTTACTTGAGAAAATATATTGTTCAAATACTCGATGAAGTATCGATGAATGAATATCTTAATCCAGAAACACTTGCGCGATACAGTATTCCATCTTTACAAGAATCGCTACGTAAAGTACATATGCCAATAGATCCGAATGAAGTTGCTATTGGTGTCAGAAGACTTGCAATTCAAGAGTTGATTGAACTTCGAGATGACTATGATGGGAAGTTTGCTACTAATAAAAAATCTTTAAAAAGTAGTGACATTGCTAAGCAATTGGCAAAGACGATAGGTTCTTGGATACCAAAACTTCCATTCACCTTAACCAAAGGACAAGAAAGTGCTATTGCTTCAGTATTGGAAGTGGTGGGAAATGGTGAGTATCTCGATTCTTTACTATATGGCGATGTGGGAAGTGGCAAAACAATAATTGCAATGTTGCTTGCGTTTGCATTTGCGTCATCACTACAAAGTTCAATTTTAATTGCCCCTACTACAATTCTTGCTTCACAACATTTGAAAACTGCAAAAAAATTAGTAGACCTGTTAGGAATGAATGAAAAAATTACTATTCAGGAAGTAAGTGCAAAGCAGAAAAATCGTGAATCGTCGGGATTACCAACTTTGTTTATTGGTACTCAAGCAATTTTGCATGACAAGAAAATAATGAAAGACGATTCTATTGCATTGGTTTGTATTGATGAACAACATCGGTTTGGTGTTGAACAAAGAGCAGCACTAAAATCAGACGGACGTCATGTCATTACACTTTCAGCGACTCCAATTCCTCGTACGTTAGCACTTTCATTTCTTGGTTTCTCCCAAGCTATATTTCTAACTGAAAAACCACAAGGTCGAAAGGAAATTATATCGAGAGTTGTTCCTCAATCAAAGGAAGATGTTACGTATAAGTGGATAGAAAAGCACTTATTGGCTGGAGAACAAGTGTATTTCGTTTTTCCAAGAATAGAGTCGGAAGATGAATCTGAAAAGCAATCGTTGATTGCGATGGCTGAGTTGCTAAAGTCTCAGTATTTTGCAACTATTCCATCTGCGATTTTACACGGTGGAATGAAGGAAGAGGAGAAGAATTTAGTCATGGCGGATTTTTCCGCCGGAAAAATCCGCTTACTCTTTTCAACTTCAGTTATTGAAGTAGGTGTTGACGTTGCCAACGCGACTATTATCGCAATTCACGGTGCTGAAATGTTTGGACTTGCACAACTACACCAGCTAAGAGGTCGAGTAGGCAGATCCTCGGACCAGGGGTATTGTTTCCTTTTCTCAGAAGAAGAAGTTGGCCCAGCATATGAGAGACTCGAATTTTTCTCTATGCATTCTGATGGTAATGATGTTTCTGAGTATGATTTGTCGCATCGAGGAACTGGAACCATTGCGGGAACTGTTCAGTCTGGGCAATCAGAATTGAAAATTGCAACATTGAATGATCTGGCTTTGGTAAAAGAAGCAATGACGATTTACGAACAGTTAAAATCATCAAAAGCTTCCATTCCTCGCTATATTCGAGTAAAATCAGGCTAATGTCGAGTAAAGTTGAATCGATTGCAAAACTATTGGAACTAGATGCTGTCAAAGTTGTCGTTGTTGTCCAAGATATTCGCTCCGCCTATAACGTTGGTGCTATGTTTAGAACGGCTGACGGTACTGGTATTACGGGGATTGTTATAACAGGTTACTCGCCAAGTCCTGAAAATCCTAAAGTTCCTAAAACAGCGCTTGGTGCGGAAAGTACAGTCCCGTGGTGTTATGTCGAAGATATTAATGAAATTACATCATTGCAAAATGTTGAGCATGTTGGATTGGAGTTGACTCCTGTGGCGATTGATTTGTTTGATTGGAATCCTGATTTTGCGAAAAAAATTATCCTATATGTTGGGAATGAAGTAACTGGTTTGCCAGTTGAACTCATGACTAATTTGGAACAGTTTGTTCAGCTTCCAATGAATGGTGTAAAAGCATCGCTAAATGTGGCAGAAGCAACGAGTATTGCATTGTACGAAATACTCAGAAAATACAGCAAAAAATAATCAGTAAATATATGTGAAATTTGCCATAAAAGTACTTTACAACGCGGAAAAAGTTGGCTATAATGGTGAAGCATGGTGAGAAATGGTGATAAGGCAAAACTCATTGGGGAATACACAGGAAAGGTTGTCGCAGGACATCGAATTGCTCTTCCAGCACCATTGCGAAAACTCCTTGGAAGCTCTTTCGTTATGACCAAAGGGTATGAAGGATGCTTACTTGTTGTCCCCTCGACTTCTTGGGAGAAATTGATCGAACCAATGCAGACTCGATCTTTCTTGGATCGAAATGTCCGAGATTCGTTGAGATTCTTGGTCGGTAGCGCGTTTGAAGTTGTCGGTGATTCGCAGGGCAGAGTAGTAGTTCCTGAATCATTAAGAGAATATGCGAAGACACAGTATTCGGAACGAAAAGAAGTAGAAGTTGTCTTTGTTGGTTTGGTTAATTGGGTAGAAGTTTGGGAAAAGAGTAAGTGGGAAGAAAGAAACGCATTCTTGGAAGAGAATGCTGATGGAATCGCACAGGAGCTTATTTCAATAAAAGAGGTTGCGTAATTATGTCAGAAACAGTAGCTCCAAAAAAGCTCTATCATAAACCAGTGTTGTTGAAAGAAACGTTGGAAGAGATCGCAGCAGCACCTACAGAAGGTTGGATTGTTGATGGAACTTTTGGTGATGGTGGACACTCGTCAGCAATTTATGATCAAAGAATAGTGTCTTTTTTAACAAACAAGCTGATTAGTATTGATTGGGATTTGTCCGGATTTGAAGCGCTGAAATCTCACAGAACTGTCGTTCCAACGTTATTACAGGATGCTACTGAGAAAGAAAATTGGATTTTAGCAAATGATAACTTTGCACATCTTAAAAGTATTGTTACTGAAGCCGATAAGAAAACTGGATATGGGACGGGAATTTCAGCT
>CAZCKT010000052.1:0-6182 GCA_964499355.1 uncultured Candidatus Saccharibacteria bacterium
TCTGGATTTTTCACATAATATAAGTCTTCTATAAATAGAACGTTATAATCAGCTGCTTTTGTGAGATATAAATCAAGCTCTTAAATGATTTTTTTTTAAAGAATAACCTGAAGTTCAGTTTTGTTTTGTTGTGCACATTCGAGCTTTATTTGATCGGCAAGATCCTGTTTTAACAAACCTCGTTCAACGAGAGCCGTCAATAATCGTGTGTCAACACCAGTGTAGGGCAGTGGCATGCGACAGTATAGCAGAATTTATTACAAGTTGACCAATAGGAAAGAGTTTCTTTACGGAGTTCATTACGCTATAATTCTCCATGGCAAAATTCGAACTATTCAAAGGTCCTTACAATCCACAAATTGCAGAACAAGCAGTCTTAGATTTCTGGGGAAATAATTCCTTTTTCAAACCAGAATACAATGCTGAAAAGAAAGCAGTTGATTCAACTGAAGAATTAAAAGACGCATTAACAGGTCACCCCGAAAAAAGATTTGTCATTATTGATCCACCTCCAAATGCATATGGGCGACCACATTTGGGTAACATTTCTGGTTATGCGTACCAAGACCTCCTCGGAAGATTTTGGCGAATGAACGGAAAAAGAGTACTTCTTTTCCCAGGCAAAGACCACGCAGGAATTCAAGGAGAAATTGTCGTTTTACGTGAATTCTTCAGACCACAAGGAAAGTCAAAGTCAACGATGTCTCGAGACGAATTCTACAAAGAAACCTACCAATACTTTACCGATATGATGGCAAATGCACTGAAGGATGAAAAAAGAATTGGGTTATCAGCTGATTTCGATAGAAATGTTTTCACTTTAGATCCAGCAATCGTCGATAATGTCTTAACAACATTCGAAAAATTATACGAAGCAAACAAAGTATATAAAGGTGTTCGAATTGTAAACTGGTGCCCTTCTTGTAAAACTGCACTCGCAGACATTGATACAGAAAAGAAAGAACGCGAAGCTGCGATGTACTACCTTCGCTATCCACTAAAAGAGAAAGTAGGCAATATCGAGTACATCACCGTTGCAACAACACGTCCTGAAACAATGCTTGGTGATACAGCAGTAGTAGTAAACCCTGAAGATGACCGATACAAGTCTCTCCACGGTAAAACACTAATACTCCCATTGCTGAATAGAGAAATTCCAATCATTACAGACGGACAGGTTGATATGACCGTTGGAACAGGTTGCTTGAAATTAACCCCAGCACATGCGCCAGAAGACTATGAAATCATGCTTCGATGGAACGAAAATAATTCAATCTTACAAGTTGATTGGATAAATGTTATTGATCCAGAAGGTAAAATGTGTGGTCCAGTCGGTCAATACAAAGGATTAACAACAGATGAAGCAAAACAAGCTGTATTGGAAGCATTCAAAGCAGCAAACCTATTTGAAAAAGAAGAAGCGATATCACAAAGAATTCCAGTTTGTGAACGATGCAAAACAATTATTCAGCCATTAATGTCCAGTCAATGGTTTATAAATGTCGATGAAATGAGGCAAAAAGGCCTTGATGCCGTCAGCAGTGGAGCAGTCAAAATCCATCCGAAATATATGACAAAAAAATATAATCACTGGATGAAGAACCTTCGTGACTGGCCAATTTCACGAGCATTATGGTGGGGTTACCAATTCCCAGTTTGGTACAAAGGACAACTTGAAACGACTTATAGTGAAGATGGTAAAGTGATTGAAAAAATAGGTGGGCAATTAGTAAAAGATTTTGCAAACGCAGTTGAACTTGGAGTAGCGAAAGTGAGCAAAACATCACCAGGAGAAGGTTGGGTGCAAGATGAAAACGTTTTTGATACGTGGTTTAGTTCAGGACAATGGCCATACGTTACTCTAGAAAAAGAAGGTCTTCTTGATGTTATGTATCCAACGAACACAATGGAAACTGGCTATGATATTCTTGAATTCTGGGTTTCTAGAATGATTATGCTTGGTCAGTTTAGAACTGGGCAAGTACCATTTACGGATGTCTACCTACATGGATTGATTCGCGCAGCTGATGGGCAAAAAATGAGTAAATCAAAAGGAAACGTTGTGACCCTCGATGACCTTGTTGGTGAATTCGGAGCAGACGCAATTAGAATGTTGTACATTGTTGGGAATAAAGCAGGTGCAAGCTACCGATTGGACCGTGAAAAACTTGCTGGTAACCGGAACTTTCTCAACAAAGTGTGGAATGCAGCTCGATACGTACTATTTGCGACCAGCGATTTAGAAAAACCATGGGAGCACAATGAAGCAGAGTTACCATTCACGGATGATGACAAAAAAATCATTTCAGAGGCACGAGAAATGGCAGCCCAAGTTGACAAAAAAGTAAAAAGTTACCGATTTGGTCTAGTAGCCGTTGATCTTATTCAATCATTCTGGCATTCATTCTGCGACACTTACATTGAACAAGTGAAAGGAAGATTGTATACAAAAGACAGAGAGGGAAATCCAATCAATACATCAGAAGAAGCAATTGCTTCACGTAAAGCAGGTCAGTGGACGCTCTGGTACGTACTTGGCGCATACCTCAAGATGCTTCACCCATATATTCCTTTTATTACTGAATATTTGTGGGAATCTTATCCAAAAGCACCGACAGATAGCGAAACTATCATGTATGCGACCTGGCCAGAAAAAGCAAACTAAGTTACAACTAGCCCCATGACATTTTTGCTCATTAGTAATAGCGAAGAAGAGATTCGAAAAGAGATTCATTCCTTAATTGAAGAACGAATCACAGGTACGAAACTCAAAAAGCTTGAAGATGCAACACATCCTGATATTCACTTTTTGAATGGTTATACCTTAGAGACCATTGGTATTGCTGATGCACGCACTTTTACAAAAATTCTGCATAAAAAGCCATTTAAAGCTCCCATGCATTTAGGGATAATTCTAGGATTTGAAAAATCAACTGTTGAAGCCCAAAACGCATTACTAAAGGAGTTTGAAGATCATCCAGCGACAGTGACATATATACTAGGAGTTATCGATGAAAATTCATTACTTCCAACTATTCGTTCTCGCGCAACGGTAAAATATTTAGGTGCTGCAATTACGAACCACGAACATAAAGCGCTTCTTTCTTTTATAACAAGTTTTACGGATCCAACTGACGATTTACTCGCATCTTTTGCAGCAATACAGAAAAAAGAGTGGACTCGACAATCTGCCGAAACTTTTTTAAGTGAGCTATACAATCACATACCAAAAAATAGAGAAACTCGAATAAAAATGCTCGCACTTCAAAAAAGCGGTGAATATTTACGCAATAATGTTTCACCAAAACAAGTTTTAACCGCGCTGTTATTGAGCTTTCGTCACAAAGTCTGATTTCAAAAAACCTGCCATGACTGAACTAGAATCAGGTAATACTGTTGGTTTGCTTGCACCGTAATCTGAATATCCATAACAATCACTTTCTCCCGAGAATATAGCATCGAGATTTGGGGTTTTGCAGAATGTTCGATATCCATATGTTCCTACGGTTGGACCGTATGTTGTAGATCTATTCGCAATTTCTTTTGTGACAACTGCATCTGGTAAATATGCCAAAATCAAAGTGTTATCGAGAAGAACAACTTTTCCGTTTCTAAAACCTATCGTGGATGAAAGCGTCGTGTCAACTTCATGCGCTGCTGGTCGGTAAATCTTAAAGGCTTGATACGCATTTATGGTTGATCCACCGGACAACATGCTTTCGACATAGTTTGGTGTCATTTGCTCAGGACTTGTACTTGACCTTGTTACTGTAATTTCATCTGAAAAGCCTGCAATATCGTTTGACTTCATTTCTGGGTCAAAGAACGAGCGAGCTTTCTCGAAATCATTACTCTCGAGCGCATCTGCAATACCTTTTTGAATGAAATCAATCTTTTCTGTCATCGCGGTTGTAAATCGTTTATTATATTCGACTTTACTTGCTACTGGAATTTCCTTTAGTAATGATAACGCTGAGAAATTAAATCCAAACACTTTAGAGAATATCGAATCATCACGGGATGTCTTGTAATCTTCTGCGATTGAAACGGCATGTGCCTGTAAGAGTAATCCTGCTTCTCGAGTCCCATCTGCTTCTAATGTTTTACCTAGTTTGAATACCTGTACAGAAGATTCTAACGGTAATGCCATTATTTGAGTAACATCTAGCTTACCATTCTTTTCGTAGTGGGAAATTATTTGGTTTGCAACAACATTATTCCAGGGATAGATCGTAATCACACAGAGTAACCCCAACGCAGAGAACATCGCTGCTAACACGTAGTCGTTAAACAATCGAGCAGAGAATACCGCAAAGCCAGGCTTGATAGCCTTCACAATTGATAATATTTCATAGGTTAACAACGCGACTCCAACAAAGATTGACCCAACAATGACATAAAATCGAAGGACGGAAGGTCCGTATGTTTGCATATACAAGTTCATACGCATAATTAACGAATAAAGCATGACAACAACTAACGAAACAATACTCGAGTTCACAATGAAAGTAATAAATCGTGGGAGCTTCCATTCACTTTTTGATTGATTCATTGACCATGACAACAAAGGATAGGTTAATGCACAAACAACTAATAATTCTACAAATCCTCGACGAGCATAATCAGCAAAAGAGTATTTTGCTAAAATCGCAGTAACATCTTGTCCAAACAAATATGAAAACTGCACCCAAACATATAAAGCGAATAGAAAAAGTATTGGAGTCGTAATTATAATTGGAAGGATAGCGTCACTACGCTTTGAGAATACGACCTTAAATGCTTTATCCCAGAGCTGCTTTGCGCGATCAACATTAAGTCCAAATAACGGAAGGACCTTTCCAAACCCAACGATAGCCAATAAACCAGCTGAAACGAACGACATCACAACAGCAAGAATTGTTCGTCGCATTACAACAATCAAATCAAGCGATTCCAGAATTTTATCTATTCTAATTTTGAATTCTGCATCAGCTGCCGATAATAATTTTGCAAAAAGAATAAAAACGACTAATGAAACTGTTGCATACAACACAACTTTAAGGAGCAACTTCACCATATTGGCATTTTCTTTAAAAAGTTCGAACACTGACTTAACACTTTCAACTAACCACGTTAAACCAAAGGCTACAGGTGAAATAATTATTGAAAGAAGGTCAACAATATGGAACATTCCTGGCAAAGCAAAATAAAGTGCCCCAATAATAAGGAATACGAAATGATAAGCAACAAGTACCCCTACGATCCAATTATCCAAACGATACAAATATGGTACTGTCAAAACTACATAAATTGCGGTTAATACAGTAAGAAGAATTTCACTTGATTTTGTTGGGAGTAATTCCTTTGCTTCTCTATTTTTTTTACCAAAATACCAAAGCGCTGCTGCTAACGAATTAACACCAATAAACAATCCAATACCAGGTGTAGAATTTGCGACTGCGAATGAAAATATAAATCCTAAAGCAAAAGCAACAATCCAAAGCGTATCAGTTTTCATAAGATTTCATAAAGTTTATTGTGGTAACCCACACCCAATAGTACCATACATTCCGCTTAAGCACCTTTAGAATACCGCCTACAAGCCAAAAATGATATAATACGTGCAAACATGGTCAAAAATCTTATTAAAGACTCGTACCTTGCACTTCTAAAAGTCCTAGCTAGACTCGAAATGACAAAGCATAAAAAAGCTTTAATCATTGGTATTACTGGATCATCTGGTAAAACATCCTGCAAGGATATGGTCGTGGCTTTTCTGAAACCTCATTACAAAAATACCCTCAAGTACACGAAGAAAGGAAACTCTGAAACAGGAATTCCTTATGAAATTTTAAATATTCCTGTTCGACACTACAAAATATGGGAATACCCATTTGTTCTGATGGAAGGGCTCTTTACAGTACTTTTTAGTTTTAAAAAGTTTGATATATTCATCATCGAATATGGTATCGATAGCCCTGATGCTCCAAACAATATGGACTACCTACTCTCGATTGTTAAACCAACAATTTCAATTTTGTTATCAATCAGCTCTGTTCATGGCGTTAACTTCGAAAAATTAGTCGACGAAACTGTCCCAGATGCAAAACGGGTAGAAGCGATTCAACGAGAAATAGCAAAAGAAAAGATTAAGCTACTGCAAGCAGTTACACCAAAGAATGCATTTATCACAGCACAAGCCG
>CAZCKT010000053.1:0-6023 GCA_964499355.1 uncultured Candidatus Saccharibacteria bacterium
TCAGAGATAGAATTGCATTAACTCTAGAATCTTTACAATCTCAACCTAAATATAGAAGAACTATTGTGCAACCGGGTAGAACCCATCCAGATGACTTACCTTTATTTGAATCGATCGCAGCTCGATATCCCGATGAAAAACCACAAAAAAAAGTTCTACCGAATCCTGTACCTTTAACAGAATACCAAATTGCTCAACAAAAAGCCGACGACGAAATTGCGGCTTTGTTTGAAGAAATGAAAAATAGAAAATAAACAAACTCGATGAACAAAATCATTGTGTTACAATGATTAATGAGTGAACTTATTACCTGTATTTGGTTTGCAAATAACAACGGTGCAGAAGCTGTTCAGTATTACGTGAACACATTTCAATCAGCACCCGGAGAACACACTGCTCGACTCGGAGATGTCACCAATGCCCCCAAGGCATCTGAAGAAGTATCAGGTATCCCCCAAGGTTCAATTATGACTACAGAATGTGAACTTGATGGGATCAGCTTTATGCTCTTAAATGGCGGTCCAATGGAACAATTCAAACTTAATGGCGGAACATCGTTTATTATTGAATGCGAAACTCAAGAAGAAATTGATTATTTCTGGGAAAAGCTTTCTGCAGTACCAGAAGCCGAACAATGCGGTTGGTGCACAGATAAATACGGTGTTACCTGGCAAATTGTCCCAAGAATCCTTGACGAACTTATGAGAAACCCAGAAAAGGCCGAAGCCGTCACCGCAGCATTTATGCCTATGAAGAAACTTGATCTCGAAGCAATTCGAAAAGCAGGGGAATAATTCTAGCAGAAACGTCCCTAAATGGGTGCTTTATTAACCCTCCACGGTTGACAAGAAGTATACTATAGGTTATAATCCTATACTGCCAAACGATGAGCAATGCTCTCTCTGGCATGCTCTTTGACTCGGGTCCTTTTCCTGAGCAATGATTCCATTTTCACAAATTTTTACATTTCATTAAGTGGAATGACTGCTCGGGCAAAAGGAGAAGAAAAATGAAAAAGTTTTTTGCATTTTTGGGTCGGTTAATCGTCGGGGGAATAATGATTTTAGGATGCCTTTTGGTTCTCGCTTATGGCGAAACATTAGGCGTTCCAGTTTGCTCTCCCCTCTTTATTTTGGCAATAGTAGGCCTCGCTGCTTACATTGTCGGCTTAAAGAAA
This sequence comes from uncultured Candidatus Saccharibacteria bacterium, assembly GCA_964499355.1. Classification (GTDB taxonomy): domain Bacteria; phylum Patescibacteriota; class Dojkabacteria. The sequence goes on from CAZCKT010000053.1 coordinate 1,178, forward strand.
GTTACGAACGTTGTCTTTGCAGTAGTTGTATGTGGTTTTGTAATTTGGTTTGGAGCAGCAGTGCTCATAATGATTTATCCTGCTGAAGCAAACCAAATGTGGATCAAGCTCTTAGATACTGCAAACGCAGTTCTATTTTATCTTGGTCTTTAAGAATGCTCGCCCGAGCAAAGATCCTACTCTCAGAAGAGAACAAAATCTCAACACATTGTTCTCTTCTGAAGTACCTTTTTACCCCTTCCTCACCTCATATACAATTTGCACCAAATCACCGTTCATTTCTTTTGTAGAAACACGCGTTAACTGAACACTTCTAGATAATGGTCCAAACAACCCTAACCCACTTCCAAGTACCAATGGATGGACACTAATAACTAGTTCATCAAGTAAGTTTTGCGAGAGAAACTGCGTATTTATGTCACTACCTCCGATTACCAAACACTCATCGTAGCCTCGTGATTTCAACTCTTCAATAATTTCTGATGGAGTTCCCGAAAAGAATAGCGCTTTAGGATCTGAACCATTTTTCTGTAAAAGCTCCTTGTCATGAGTAAGAACAACATTTAATTCGCAATCGTAAGGAAACATATCAAGTCCGGCTTCGTACGTCTTTTTCCCCATAATAATTGCTCGTTTCTCTTTAACATACCGAGCAAATTCCTGCCAATCTTCGGGGCTTACCCAAGATGAATCGCTGTTTTTATCATCAATAAATCCATCTACCGAAATTGCGTTATATTGAGTTACTTTCACGATTTTTCAAATCAAATTATGAAAGAGTATACCCCATTTTGCTTTGTTTCAGAACATATACTGATTGAGTGGAATTCATTTATAGGATATAATTCGGGATGGATTTTACAGAAAGATACGGTTTTGAGGAGCAAGAAACACATATTGATGAAATTATTTCAGAAATACATCGTGATGATAAAAATTCACCATTTAGGAATTTTTACCGTCAAGCGTTTATGACAGCAGAAAAACACCGAGGAGAAAGAATGCCTGGTTCTGCAGAATCATATACAAAGGCAATTTCATTGATGGCAATAACTGCGGCGAACAGTCTCGGATATCGTGAGACCGACACAGCTAAAGCTGCTCAAATGCTACTCAATATATATATGAAACATGTTACCGTTGAAGAACTTTCATCAGATTACATGTACCCAGATAGAATAGAAGATGTCATGCGAAGTGCAGATACCCAACTTTCCGCACAAGAAGTTGTAAGAATTCTTTACCCGGTTCTAAAAAGAATGAACGAACTAGATGGAGAAATCCGTAGCAAGTCGAACTAGTCACAGTTTAGTCAAGAACAACTATAGGGTATAATGCGTCCGGGAATAGAAGAGAGAGGGAAGAAATGTTTTCGGAGGTAACAATGAAGAAAATTATTTCCTTTGTATTGCTAATGCTTGCGGTTTCATTAGCATGCGTTGGACCAAGTATGGCGGCAACGCCTACCCCGGTACCTACGGCAACAGTGACACCAATTCCTGGGTTCGTAATAACATCCACCGGAGTAACATTATCCGACGGAACAGTTAAAATCCAGAAATTAGTAATCACAAACCCGGTTAACAACCTGGTGTTGCAAATAATTGAAATCCGTAATACCAACGAGTTGTACATCGCAGATGTGCAAAGTGATGGTTTTATGGGCAAATTTGAATACGTTGATACACTAGATGTCGAAAACTTCGGTTATAAATTACGCCCAAACGACCCAACTCAAGGGACCGAATCATTCGCAGGCGTCATAGCGTTGGCTAACGGAATAATTGTCTGGTACCCACCTGATAAATACCCCGAAGAGCCAGATATCGACACACAGCAAGGATAGCGGATTCACTTCCCTCGCATTTCTCTTCTATTCCCCTATCCCCAGATTTGCTATCGACTCACAAACGTCCTACAATTCCTTATGGCATTTTTACTTGGATTAATCCCACTTATTGGTTGGGGAACTGGTGATATATTTGGAGCTTTCTCATCAAGAAAGGTTGGTTCCTACAATACGACCTTTTATCAGTTTTTCTTTGGTATTATTCTCTGCTTATTCTTACTCCCCTACTTTTGGAGTGATGTTTCAAAAATAACAGCGCCACTATTAATTCTCAATATTGTCCTTGGAACTTTTTACGTCGGATCTAACGTTCTAGTAAATGAAGCATTTAAACATTCAAACGCATCAATCGTTGGTGTTATTATTCAATCTTTCCCAGCAGTCGTACTTATTCTTTCGAAAATCATCTTTAATGACTCCTTAAGTGGGTTGCAAATTGTTTGGATTGTCGCTGTATTTGCAGGAATGTTCCTTTGTTCTGTAGATTTAAAATCTCTGAAAGAACAAAGCTTATCGTTTGATTTGGGAATCAAATATTCACTTATCGCATCATTATTCTTTGCCGTATACTTCACTTTTTTCAGGCTTTTTTCAACACAATATAATTGGTTTCTTCCAAACTTCATAGCATTTTTAACGTTGCCATTGGCTATATTTCTCGCGAAAAAGTTTTTGAAACTTGAAGACACTTTAAGCATCCCAAAGGATAAAATGATAGTCGGAGCCTTATTGATTTCATCGTTGTTAATTCGAAGTGGAGATATTGCATTAAATTTTGGGATTTCTGCCGGATTCGCAGCAACTGTTGCTCCTCTTGCCGGTGCTTCTCCTGTACTGTTTGTTATTGTTTCCTCACTTTTCTTTAAAGATAAAGCAACAAAACAGCAAATTGCTGGTGTAATCATCTCCTTACTAGGAATCGTTGGATTGAGTTTGTGGGTATAGAACTTAAAAATCGCTCGTTAATTGTAAGTATGATACCATTCAAGTAACGTAAATCGTATTTTACTTTATTAAAATGATTATCAGATGAAGAAATTAAAAATTTTATATATTTCAATTCTCTTTGGCTTTTTTGTATTAACAATGTTTAATGCTCGTGTAGAAGCAGCAACAAATATAATAACAAATAATTCAGTTGAAATATCTTCAAATGGAACGACCCCTGATAACTGGGTTCAAGGAAAATATGGTGTCAATGACATTTCATTCACTTACCCAGTAGCAGGACAATTAGGAAGCAAAGCAGTAAAAGTTTCAGCTACAAGTGTATCAAGTGGTGATGGGAAATGGTTTTTCACTGATATTCCTGTTTCTGCAGGTGAAAAGTATACCTATTCAGAATACTACCAATCAAATATCAACACAGAAATTGTCGTGAGATTTTCAAAGAATGGTGTTTATTCATACCAATCTTTGCTCTCACCTCTTGCAGCAAATGTATGGACCGTGGCAACTTCTACGATAACTATCCCCACCGGCGTCACTTCAATGACTGTATTCCACATACTTGCAAAACCAGGATATCTTGTAACAGATAATTTTTCGCTAACTAAAATTCAAACGACTGCATTTTCAAGTGGAATGGTAAGCTTAACATTCGATGATGGTTGGTATATCACCTATAAAAATGCCATTCCTATCCTAAATAATGCTGGCTATAAAAGCACACAATATATAATTGCAGATTACTTACAAAACGCTCCAGGTTACGTAACAACACAACAAGCACTCTCTATGAAAAATCAAGGTCATGAAATTGGTTCACATTCGCTTTCTCATCCAGATTTAACAACCTTATCGATTTCATCATTGACCAATGAAATACAAAATTCCAAATCTAAGCTTGTATCACTTGGGCTTGGTCCAATTAATTCATTCGCATTCCCGTACGGCGCTTATAATGATTCAGTACTCAATGCTGTAAAACAAGCTGGTTATCTTAATGCAAGAACTGCTCAGTATGTAGCTGAAGACATGGGTTATAACGAAAAAACAACCGATAAGTTCAAACTCAAAGCTTATTCTGTCGAGACTACAACATCAGTTGCGCAAGTGAAGTCTTGGATTGATTCGGCGACAAACAATAAAACATGGGTTGTTCTTGTTTTTCATCAAATTGATAATAGTAAAAGCCAGTACAGTTTTACGCCAAGTAACTTAACTAAGGTAGTTAATTACTTGAAGCAAAAAAATACGAGAGTCGTTACTATTACTGAAGGATCATCATTCATTCAATAAGAATGCTTATTACGGTTTCATTACTTGTTTGAAAGTTAGCAAGCTAGCACTATCGGACCAAACGGACCAATTATGTTCTTTATTCTCATTAAACCAAATCCAACCTACAATACTTTGTCTTAACGAGATTTTTCGTATTGCATCGTCGATCCAAAGAGATTTAGCTACACCATCTCTAGTGGACATCGAAAATATCATTACTGGTTTTTTGTACTTTTCTATTCTTGATAATGCATCATCAAAAATTTCACTATATGTCATCCATGGATCTCCAAAATTGAATCCATCTACACCGACAATGTCTACATTTGAATCACCGGGATAGTATTTTTCAATCGCATTATTATCGTCTTCTGGTACAGAATTACTATTAACTGCCCATCCGAACTTGACCTTGGAAGCACTTCTAAATTTGTTTCTTAAGTAAGCATATGCTTGATTATGCTTGTCTGGGCTGTTTCCATAAAGTGTTCCTGACCAAGAATACCAATCTCCATTCATTTCTTCAAAAGGAATAATAATCACTTCACTGTTAAACGCTTTTGCATCTGCAGCAAATTTCTTTATATATGCATCGTACTTTCCCTTAAGTATTGCGTCGTAAGAATAAATTGAATTTTGTTCAGGAGTAAAATTGTAATTCATCGCTTCCCAGAAAATTACCAAAGTCATTTTGTTTTTTTTGGCATATGCTGAAAGCTCATTATTAAACTTATTCTCATTACCCCAATGAATAAATTCAACTACATAATTTGG
>CAZCKT010000054.1:0-5764 GCA_964499355.1 uncultured Candidatus Saccharibacteria bacterium
AATATCTAGAGAAGTTACGGTGTCTCCAAAAAAAGTGACTCGAACTCCAATATCTGCATAAGAAATGTAAATATCTACTGCATTTCCGCGAATTCTGAATGTTCCTCGTTTAAAATCGACATCATTTCGTTCGTAATACAAATTCACTAAATGTTCTTGTAATTTTTGAGGACCTGCACCTTTTCCAACTTCAACAAGCGCCATCGCATTTTGATAGTTCTTTGGTGAACCTAAGTTATAGATTGCAGAAACCGAGGCAACTACAATAACGTCTTCTCTCGTCATCAAGGCAGTTGTTGCAGCTAAACGTAATTTATCGATTTCTTCGTTAATATCCGAATCCTTTTCGATATACAAATCTCGCTGCGGAATATACGCTTCTGGCTGAAAGTAATCGTAGTAACTCACGAAATATTGGACTGCATTGTGAGGAAAGAACTCCTTAAACTCTTGATACAACTGCGCTGCGAGTGTTTTGTTATGCGAAATTATGAGTGTTGGCTTCTGAACTTGCTGAATCAAATTTGCAACGGTGAAAGTTTTTCCACTTCCCGTAACACCTAATAAAACTTGCGCATGCTCGTTGTTTTTTACCCCTTTGACCAATTTTTCAATAGCTGTTGGCTGATCTCCGGTCGGTTTATATTGTGAGGCAAGTTGGAATTTCATTAAGGAATTATACCATTTTTAGGATTCTTTAATGCACTGCTATACATACGTGGACAAGTCTGATATTCTTCAACTCTTATGAATACAAAAACATCACCAGACTCAAAAACTAATAGATCATCTAGTCCGGAAACTATCGAGACATACGTTGATCCACGCTATGCAAAATATATGAACAAATCAGCGGATCCCGAGGATGAAGACAAAGATATTGACGATTGGGGAGGAGCTGGTATAGATGGGAAAGGTACTACTGATGGATCGGCCCCCGTGGACACTTCAAAACCAGACGATTGGTCACCAACTGGAGAAGGCTGAAAAGTTCAGGTTCCGACGATGATTAATTCCTCTTCGGCGCGAGTTACCCCAGTATATAGCCAGCGACGCCATTCATCATCAGTCATTTTCGCGAACCGCTCCTCGAACAAAATTACTCTTCGAGCTTGGCTACCTTGCGCCTTGTGAACAGTCAATGCATACCCATAATCGAATAGATCGAACTGCCGAGTTATTGCACGATCTTTTGAAAAATTCATTCCTGTCGCTGCATAAAACTGTGCAGCCAGCACATCGCCCTTAAATGGATACTCTTCTCCATCCAAGTTCACTTGCAAAAAATAATTGCCATCATCACGTATGTCGACAGAATCGACGGTGCCGAGCATACCATTGTAAATTTGTGCAACATGATTATTTCTTAGGCAAATAACACGATCTCGAGGTTTAGGAACATCAGTCTCAAACCCCCGCTGCTTTCGAATGTACTTATTCAAATCAGTTCTCGTTGTGTTATATCCACAAAGGAGCATTGTTTCAGCGTTATAACTATCCAAAATTGAGCCAATTTGTTCACGTGCTTCCGGGTCATACCGATTCACTTTTTTAACTTTGTCACCGTACTTTCCCATGGGGATTAATCCTTCCGTTCGTGCCATCAACGAAACCATAATTATTGGATTTCCTTCATTTTGTCGGTGAATCTTCTCTAATCGTAACTGTGGGTCTTGCATAAGATTAAATGAACCCTTAACAGGTGGCAATTGACCGTGATCACCAACAGCAACAATTGGAATTCCATACGATTGAATGTCGAACCAAATGTTTTCATCAACCATCGAGGCTTCATCGATAATGATTAAGTCCGCTTTTATTTCTTTACGTCGCTCCCAACCCAGTATCTCTTCAGTTTTTGTGTCAGTTACAGGTGAATACATGAGTGAATGAATTGTGCCAACGCTATCAACTATTCTAATTGCTTCATGCGCTTTTAAGTGTTGTTGTAAAACGCGTGCGGCTTTTCCCGTGTAACTACAAAAAGCGACCTTAGTTAATTCAGATAACTTTGAAAGTTCCTTACGAAACTCTGCGATAACAGTCGTTTTTCCTGTTCCTGCGTAGCCTCCAACGGTGATATATGGCGCTCGATGAGGGTCAGTATTCCACGCAAGCAAGGTATCAAGTACCTTACGCTGATCTTCCGACAACACAAATTTAGACATGGGCGAGTATAGCAATTAACGCAAGCCATTTGGTTTCACACGATTACAGGGAATAAGCTATAATCACAGACATGCTCACCGTTGGAAATTTACTAAAAAAAGCACGCGAACATTCGGGAAAACAAGTCGAAGAAATCGCGCAGATAATCAGAATCAAACCTGATTATTTATACAAAATTGAACAAAATGATTTCAGTTCGTTTAATTCGTCGACATTTGTGAAAGGCTTTATTCGTAGTTATGCCTCATTCTTGGGTCTAGACGCAGAAAATATTGTTGCTTTATTCCGCAGACAAATTGGGGAAGAAGATGTTCCACTCAAAGCAAAGAAAACTCTATCACGCCAACAAAGTATCGTCGTTTCACCTATGACCATTATTTCAGTAGCTATTGTTATATTTTTCGTCGGACTTTTTGGATTTCTTCTGAATCAATTCTACAAATTGCAGCAGCCGCCAATTATGAAAATTGCACAACCAGTAGAGGCAATTACGACCGTCGATTCACCAAGTTACGAAATAAAAGGCCTTATCGAAGAAAACTCTCTTGTTTCAGTGAATGGCTCACAAATCCAACTCCATGAAGATGGTACATTTTCAGTTACCGTAGAACTCAAAGAAGGTGACAATACCTACACATTTAACGGATGGAAAAAGAATATAGAAGGAAAGCACGCATCACAAATTGTGACATTGATTTACAAAGCGAAGGGAAAACCAACAATAACACCAGCAGCAACGAGCTCTAATCCAGGTACAACTCCAATTGCGACCGGAAAAACGCTGGCAGTTTCTCTCCAACTCTCTGAACAGGCATGGATTCAAGTAATAGCAGATAGCACACAAAAAACAGTAGGAATTAAAGATAAAGGATATCAACTTTCATTCAATGCAAACAAAATGATCGAAATAACAACGGGAAAGCCTGCAACATCAACAATAAAACTAAACGACAAACAAGTTGCTTGGAAAATAAAGAACGGTGTCGGTTCTCTCGTTTGTTCGTACAAAGAAGATGTCTCGGATTGGAAGTGCGACTAGTTCGAGAAATTTCCTAACATTGCCTCTGTTGCTTCGGCAATATCAGATCCATTCATCGTGATCGAGCACGTTTGCATTCCTGCATTAAACGAAACTTCCGGTTTTGTAGCAATTGATTCATCCATAAGGACCTTCATTCCAAGAATGTTACCAAAAGGTGGAACACCACCAACTTTGATTCCATATTTTTCAAGAATTGTATCTGGTTTTTCGAATTCAACTTTTTCACCAATCTTTTCGGTTACTTTATCCATTGCAATCTTCTTGTCACCTGGAATTACAACCATAACATGGGTTTTTGACTTCTTTCCAACGAGAATAAGTGCTTTTGCCCCATTTGAAAGGTCTGTACCCCGTAGTGCTGCTGCTTCTTCGCTCGTTCGCACTGCTTCATGTTCTTCGAAAGTATAAGTCATCGCGCGGGTATCCAATATTTTCTTGATTCTTGCGACTACTTCTTTATCTCCTTTGATGACTTCTTTAATTCTGTTTGCGCCTGCAATTCTCTTCAAATCTGAAGGGAACAATGTTGCTTCACGAACATTTTGTAAATCAAACAGCTTCATTGTTAATCGTTCTAAGCCAAACGAGAAACCGGCTTCAGATGGCATTCCGTATTTGAATGCTTGGAAATAGTGTTCATAATACTCGTCAGTCAAACCTTGCTCTTTAAATCGCTTGTAAAGCTCTTGATAATCGTTAATACGATGTGTTCCTGAAAGCATTTCAAGTCCTCTAAATTCGAGGTCAAAGCTGAGTGACTCTTGCAGATCTTCTGGATTATTCCATGTGTAGAAGTTCTTGTTAGCTTTGAAGTTAACCACCCACAAGAAATCAGATTGATGTGTTTCTAAAGCCCATTTACTGACCTCTCGCTCGTCTTCCGGATCAAGGTCTAATTCTTCTCGTTCTGCACTCTTTTCTAAACGCTTTTCTATAATGTCTAAAGCTTCAGTAACTTTTATTTTTGGAAATCTTCCTGCTGGAACTTTTGGTAATTCGACGCCATACATTTCGAAAACATCCTTATACTGGGTGGTAACTGCAGTAACTATATCTCGAATAACCTGCTCTGCAACTTCCATTGCTTCATCGTAGTTGTCGATAAAGCCCATTTCAGCATCCATTTGCGTTAGTTCCATAATGTGGCGAGTCGTGTTGTGCTTTTCTGCTCGAAATACGGGACCAACACAAAAAGCTCGTTCAAAGGCAGTAACCATAATTTGTTTATAAACTTGTGGTGACTGTGCTAAAAATGCTTTACCTTCAAAATAGTTCACTTCAAAAACACTTGCGCCACTTTCTGAAGGTGCATTCATCAATACAGGTGATTTAAACTCCGTAAAGCCCTGATTTCTTAATGATTCAGCAAACTTTTGTAAGATAAGTGCCTGAACTTTAAAAATCGCTAATTTCTTTATATTTCTCAAAACTAATGGGCGATAATCCAACTCTGTATCAATATTTACATCAAGTGATTTTTTGTTATATGAAACAGGAGGAACTTCTGTAATTGGGACCAATATTTCAACTTTTGCATCCACAAGCTCTACTCCGATATCCGTTGAGTTTGTCTCTTTTACCATACCTACAGCTCGAATAACGCTACCAGGTTGGAGCTTGCTGACTTCTTTTAATGTGTCTTTATTATCAACGACAATTTGGGTTAATCCACCACGATCGCGAAGGATTACAAACCCTACTTTACCTAATTCTCGAAAGTTGTGAAGCCAACCTTCGACTCTTGCTTCTTTGCCTACTACGGCTGAAAGACTTGATGAAATTGTTCGTTGCATGCGGAATTATAGCTCAATCCGCTAGTGAGTTAAAGAAATTTCAACAAAAAGTGCTTTATGATCACTTAATGGAACGTTAAACATCTTCTTTTTTTCGATATTCATGGACTCAGGAACAAGTATGTGGTCAAATTGTTGATGAAATGGATACCGAGTCGTCTTCCTTTTCGCAAACGGATTTTGCAGATTATGCGCTGCAATTAATATATTAGCCTCTTTACGTTCATCATAGAAATAGTCGGCTAAGGTGTAACCGCAAGCCCAACCTGCCACCAATCGAAAAACTGTATCGTTCACAATATTGAAATCACCACAGAATATAGTCCTTCCATCAGCATATCGGTTTAATAACTTTTTCAATTGATCAACACGTTCTCTCGGACCACATGCCATTGATAAGTGCATGTTAACTATTCTAATAATTTTTCCGTTCACTTTAACTGTCGTCAGCACGGCTTCATGTTTTTCTTCTAATCGAGCAAACCATTTTGCGACCTTACTCCAAAAAGAAGTCCATTTACGATCCGAATATTTAATAACTTCCATCGAAACAAGGGTCGTTATGTCTTTTACTCCTGTTGCAATAAAACCGGTTTGATTCGCTATATGCTGATAATCACGTGCTTTTCCGGTTTTGTATCCAAATTTTTCTAACCGATCAATTCGAGACTGTAAAACTTCCTGAACACAAATAACATCAGTTTTTCTTTTACAAACTACAGCTAAGGCACGACTTCCTAAAGGATTTTTTCTGCTTATA
>CAZCKT010000055.1:0-5644 GCA_964499355.1 uncultured Candidatus Saccharibacteria bacterium
GAAACTACCATAAAAATCACAAGTGATACAAAATATGTTTCTCAAGTAGAAGTAAAGCGTGATCAATTATCTGTCGGAGTTTCCGTAAATATCTCTGGGGTAGCAGTTACTGATACTGTTACTGCACTTGAAGTAACTATTCTTTAATCAAGTTTTGGGCATCAAGGGTAAGAACATACTTGTTTTTTTCTTATATTCTTCCCAGTCTTGTCGACCAGCATACTTCTTTTCTAACATTGGGATACCTGATACAAAGAGTATCAGCCAAGAAATTGTTAATGGCCCAATTATAGTCAATAGGTTACCAGTCATTCCTGCGACAACAATAAAAATTCCCCACCATTGGGTAACTTCACCAAAGTAATTTGGATGTCGAGTATATTTCCAGAGCCCAGAGATCATTAACTTGCCTTTGTTCTCTACATTTGAAATAAATGCTTTAAGCTGCGCGTCGCCGACCGATTCAAAAAAGAATCCTATTGCCCAGATAAGTAAGCCAAAAAATCCCCAGTTCTGGAAGAAAGGAGAAATACCACTATTGAGTACCCAAACAGGTGTTGCAATTAAATACATGAATATGCCCTGAAGTATGAATATTTGTAAATATGATCGTAGGTAAAAATATTTCCATGTTCTTCTCCACTCAGCATAACGAAAATCCTCTGGTTTGTTTCTATTTCGCTTGTAAATATGCCATGCAAGTCTTGCTCCCCAAACAGTTACTAATAAATTTACAATCAAAGCTATTGTACTATTATCTCCAATAATCCAAGAAATCCACGCGATAAAGATAAATCCAATTCCCCAAGCAATATCGGCAATATCATTTCGTTTGAGTATGACCGCAATTCCGAACCAAGTACTCATGTAGATGAGTATTGCAACAGCGACAACTAATGCGATATTCATAGTCCTAGTCGTTTAGCAATTAAGAATGTGATCGTAGAAACTGCTGTTGAAAGTGTTGTACCCCAGATTAGGTCAACGATTGTCACAATAAGCGGCCAATCTTTTAGTGTCGCTAAATTTGTTAGATCATACGTTGCATATGTCATTAATCCGAATAAAGCTCCGGCACCGATTGCATACATCAAACTATTTTTTTCTATAGCAGGGGTTACGACAAAGAATACTGCTCCTCCAATAAATAAAAGATAGAAAAGTAGTGCAGCTACCCAATTGACATTCTTAGTCATAATATAGCCTATTTGTTGGCTATAAAAGTTCTTAGCAATAAGTCCCAGCCATACCATATCGATGGCAAAAAATACTGGAAGCGCAATTAAATATAGTTTTGTGAACATACTCCATTGTACATGAATAAATTAGTTCTGTAAGAGTTCAAGAATTTTTGGAATCATTGCTTCTGTCGCATCCTCACCTTCTTTGACGATTTGTTCACGTTGTCGAATATTATCGATCCAACTCGTATTTGCAAAAGACGGAGCTATAATAACATCTGCATTACGGCAATTTGACCGTGCAAGACTTTTGAAAAGTAACAGCATATAGTGTTGAACAAGGGAGATTTTACTCTTTGGATCGTAGTTCAAAATGTTTTCTGAAAGGTTAACTGCAATTATGATCTCAGCTCCCATTTCTTTCACGACATCGACTGGGACTTGTTGGGAAACACCGCCATCTAGCAATTCTCGTTTCCCATCGATAAAAGGTGCAAACATAATTGGAATTGATGAGCTGGCACGCATTGCATCAGCCATCGAACCTTTTGTTAACTTCACTTCTTCACCTGTAGCTTTGTCGGTTGCCATTGCGATAAACGGAATCTCAGTATCCTCAATATTACAATCGCCAAATGTGCTTTCTAGGAAAGTCCTAAATTTCTCACCTTGAACTAGACCAGATTTGAAGTTCATTTCAAGAAATGAAGAAGCAAACTCTTTATAGGGAAAATCCTTTGCGAAATCTTCAAGATTTGTGAGATCCTTTTTGCTCGCATATGACCCTCCAATAATTGCTCCTACGCTACTTCCAGCAATATAGTCGATCGGTATCTTGTGTTTCTCTAATGTTCGTAATACACCGATGAGTGCAAATCCTCTTGCACCGCCACTTCCTAGAGCTAATCCAATTTTCTTTCTTACTACCATGTGGGTTTATACCAAGAATGAGTTATTTATTCAAAAAATCAAGGAGAATACGATTAAACTTCTCAGGTTGTTCTTCTTGCGCCACATGACCGGTATTTGGTAATTTTACAAATGTTTCGTTTTCAAAATGATTGATTAGCAACTCGGATTGTGAAATAGGAATCCAAGAATCATTTTCTCCCCAAACTATCAAAACAGGTAAGTTTTTATCAACTATTGCAATATCAACTGCGTTCTTTCGTGAATCTCTTACCATCCCCAACAATGCTAATTCCCAATTTTTTATTGTTAATGGTTGGAAGTATGCTTCAACTGCTACTTGTGTTACTTTAGAGTCATCATAATAAGCGGATTTAAGCATTTTCTCAATTTGTGATTTATTAAAAGATTGTAAGAGAACTTGCTGCATAATCTTTCGAATAGGTTGTTTGGTGAGTACGTACCCATATTTTGAGTTTTGAGTCATAATTGCCGGATCAACAAATACTAAACGATCGACGAGTTCTGGATTCTTCATTGCAATTTTAGTGATGATATTCCCACCCATACTGTGTCCAACAAAAGTAGCTTTAGCAATACCTCTTTGGTTAAGAATTTCCATAACATAGTCTGCTTGAGCATCGTGAGAGTAATCAACATCAAGTCCTTTTTGAGTAAGCCCAAAACCTTTAAGATCCACTGAGATGATATGGTAACCCGCAGATATAAGTGCTGGAATAGTTAACTCCCAAGTATACGTTGAACTACCAAACCCATGTATAAGAACGATATGTTTGTTACTTGTTGAGTTATACTCTTTGTAATATCCGGTGTACCCATCTACTGAGAGAAAGTTACCTGAACCATTCGCTAGTGCAACAGGAATATTAGAAATACTTTTTGGTAGAGGAAGAAGAATTACTGCAAACAATAAAATAATACTGATCGCAGTTAATACTTTTACGAGTACAATTAACTTTTTCATACCTTACTTTGAGAATCGAGCAAACACAATCAACATCCCGAATGTCAAAATGCATGATAGCAGGCTAATTCCAAGCCTAGCGTACCATTTTTCTGTTATTCCATACCTTCGGGTAACAGCATAAAGGATAAGAGAAACAATCGCGCTCACTCCGCCAACAATTCCCATTAAAATAGCTACAATATCTTGAAACGCTTGAGGATTGATATTAAGTAGCAACGCGTAAATTAAAAAAAGTAACGGGAAGAAAAGTAATTGAAAATATTTCATATGTTATGTTACAAATTAGTACAATAATCACTGGATTTTTTACTGGTTGGATCTGCTGCAGGTAGGGCTTTAATAAGATTTGATTCATCTTTACCAACCCAATTAAACCAACAAACTGCATACCATGACAATTCTTTGTCTGAAGCATGTTTTACTTGGTATGCCGTAGATTTACTTGCGTTGTTTTGCTGGCGATAATCATAAACGCCCCAATCAACGAAGACATTCTTATTCTTGGTAATACCTACTTTTGTTGCAATGGTTTCACCTTTCTTAATATAAAGTGCAGGATTTACCGATTGAGTTCGGGAATCGCCTTCAACTGGTGCTGGCCATGTCTCTGCCAATTTCTTTAATGCTGGCGATAACTCTCTTACATGTCCAATTCTATACATGACACCACAATTATTCATCACATCGATCGTGTATTGAACTTCTCCCTCGGCTAAGTAATTCCCCCCCCGCACAACAAAACCTTCTATTGGTGCAACTACTAGTACCGAGTTATCTTTATTTGCATCGAACCTGAAACCTCCATGTGGTTTATAATTGCCTCCTCTAATTTGTCCTGGATATAGAATTGAAGTAACTCTCGTTAAGTCGACTGGCGAAATAAACATTGGCTGATTTGAACATTTTGGAGGAGTTTTTGTCGCTTGCCATCCAGCTTCTGTTTGTTGCCAAATTAATACTGGTGTATCTGCAATTGGTGTACCTGTGGTGTTTCCCGTGGGTGTCAATTGTGCAATAGATTTGTCAGTATCTCTGTTCCCGACGAATATTTGCGAAGTAAATGCACCAACACCTAGAAGTAAAAGAAACAGAATAATATAGAGTGTTTTATTATCTTTTTTCTGTGGAATTGATTGAATTGTCTCTGGCATATCGAGTTGGGCAAGAACTTAATATTCAAGTGTATGGTGAAATAGATTGAGTGTCAAACAGAAACGTGGCAAATTCTATAATTTCGAGTAAACTTACTTTAATGGATACAAAGAAATTTACCCTAGGTGTTGAGAGACTAATAAATCCAATCAATGTGGGCTCTCTTCATTTTATGCAGGCATTTAATAATTATTTGCCAAAATCTTTACAGAAGAAACTTATTAAAGCTTCAGCACAGAAAATACCTTTTATGGGTTTTGTTGTGGAACCGTATGCGCAATTCTTATGTTATGAAATAGTTGATTTTGAACAAGCTAAAGCACTCCTCCAAGAAGATTTTGAACTTGTTAAGGTAAAAATCTTCGATAAAGATGAACCAAAATATTATTGTATATTCGGCTGTTTTACTGCGCATACCAGTGCGTTTTGGGGATCACGTGTTGAATTCTACATAATCGCAAAAGACAATCGAACAAATCTCGTTAGTTGGATAATCGTTGATTATGATTCAAACACAATTAGCTATGACGACAAAAATGGTCTGAAATCTCCAAATAGTAAAGACGCGGTAGTTGCGAGCAATTACAACGGGACAGTATATGTAAATATTCCAAGGGATGACGGAAGTCGAACCATTGAATTCCAGACTAATGTTAAAAATGGTGTTTGGACTCCACTAGATCAACCATTATGGTTAGATGGTAATTTATCAATTGGATACGGACAAGTTCTTTCTGATGGTAATAATGCAGTGTTTTCTCTTAAGTTTGACCCGAATGAAGTATTGGAAGGACTTCGAATTGAACAAAAAGATTTTTTATTAACGCAAAACACTTGGTATCCCGGATTATTTGCTGAACGTCCTTCTGAAGTTCTTACGTTTCCTTTTGCTCAGCATTTTGTTTCTGATAGTCCAGGTCACTCAAGTAATATAGTAAATAAGGAGCAACTAATCCAACAGGTGGAATCAACTGATTTTACGAAGACGCAAGTGATTTCGAGTCAGCAATTTAAGAATATGTTCTTAATTGGTATGGCAGCATCAGCGGTTATAAGTGTTGGTTTGTTGATTGCACTTTTAGTTAAATAACGAGTTTCTTTTTTCGTTTCTCCTTGGGTTCTGGTAAAGCATCGAAGGTAATCGTGACGAGTTCGCATAACCAATCTGTATCATCAAGTTTACTCGAATCAATTTCTAAAGATAACTTGCCACCCGGATATGCTGGTGCTTCAACAAAGTATCCTTTGGCATAATGTTTACCGGGTTCGGTGTTTTTTATAAATAACGTGTCGTCACATATTAACGCAACAACTTTATTCTTATAATACAACGCATATTCTCCAAACATTTTTCGTGACGAAATGAACTCGAGGGCTGTCAATTGTGATGTTATGAATTCAATTGAATCTACTG